>NZ_AP019400.1:6192500-6492500 GCF_004295585.1 Cohnella abietis
TCAGTCTTGCGACCGTACTCCCCAGGCGGAGTGCTTAATGTGTTAACTTCGGCACCGAGGGCATGATACCCCCAACACCTAGCACTCATCGTTTACAGCGTGGACTACCAGGGTATCTAATCCTGTTTGCTCCCCACGCTTTCGCGCCTCAGCGTCAGTTACAGTCCAGAGAGCCGCCTTCGCCACTGGTGTTCCTCCACATCTCTACGCATTTCACCGCTACACGTGGAATTCCGCTCTCCTCTTCTGCACTCAAGTTCCCCAGTTTCCAGTGCATCACGGGTTGAGCCCCGCACTTAGACACCAGACTTAAAGAACCGCCTGCGCGCGCTTTACGCCCAATAAATCCGGACAACGCTTGCCCCTACGTATTACCGCGGCTGCTGGCACGTAGTTAGCCGGGGCTTTCTTCTCAGGTACCGTCATCGGATGAGCAGTTACTCTCACCCTTATTCTTCCCTGGCAACAGAGCTTTACGACCCGAAAGCCTTCCTCACTCACGCGGCGTTGCTCCATCAGGCTTTCGCCCATTGTGGAAGATTCCCTACTGCTGCCTCCCGTAGGAGTCTGGGCCGTGTCTCAGTCCCAGTGTGGCCGTTCACCCTCTCAGGTCGGCTACGCATCGTCGCCTTGGTGAGCCATTACCCCACCAACTAGCTAATGCGCCGCAGGCCCATCCACAAGCCGCAGATTGCTCCGCGTTTCCCAATTCGACCATGCGATCAAATTGTTTATCCGGTCTTAGCATTCGTTTCCGAATGTTATCCCGATCTTGTGGGCAGGTTGCCTACGTGTTACTCACCCGTCCGCCACTAACCAAGTTCAGGAGCAAGCCCCTAAACAAGATCCGTTCGACTTGCATGTATTAGGCACGCCGCCAGCGTTCGTCCTGAGCCAGGATCAAACTCTCCATAATAGTGAGACCGAAGTCTCGTATTAAAGAGCCTTTGAGGCTCAATCTTTACAACTGGTTTGTCTTCCGATAACCGAAGTTATCTTCCGACGATTTGTTCGTTTTCTTACGCTCAATGTTCAGTTTTCAAAGAACAATTCGTGTTACTGTTTTGCTTGTTTGTGCTGCGCCCTCTTGAAGCGGCTTAAATAATATATCACAGCCTACAACACGATTGCAACCCTTTTTATTCTGGGAATATAATACAATGCTTTCTTTGCCCATAACCTCTATAAAATCCTTACTAGATGCTACGTCTTACATAGTAATAATAACCCACTATTAGCCCGCGCGAATCATTCTTCCTTCATATAATGTTCTAATAATTCATCACCGACTTATGATCTACTTTCGCTTTGACGTTCTCCTGTAATACTGTCTATAGAAACTTATCCCCGCGCCAGATCAAGAGTATCTCATAACATTAATCGTTATTGATTAGTTAATTAGATACTCTATAACGAAGATCATTCATATATAGAAAGTAAGATTCAGTGGGCCAAGCACTATCAAAAATACATACTGTACCTATTGCCTTCCCTTTCCATTTGAATTACATTTAATTCAAGTAAGCTCATCGACATTGAGGTGATTATATATGCGCGAAGTTCCCATGCGTTACGTAAAAGCTAATCAGATAGGAATCGCTGTTTCAGTCGTTCTTTCCTTCCTCTTACATGAACCTTGGATACTCCTAGCTTTGTGGGTCATTCAAGTAGCCGGGTTAATAACTGAAGGACGCTTTAACCTTTTCGTAATTGTTGCCAAGCAAGTACTTAAAGATAAAGGTGAAGAAACCCAAGCGATAGAGCTTCAGCGGTTTAACAATTTATTGGCCATCCTATTTCTAAGTCTAGCCCTAATTTCTTTCGCCTTCGGTTGGCAAATTGCCGGATACGCTTTCTCTGCTATGCTTTTACTTGCTTCAAGCGCAGCTTTACTCGGGTTCTGCATAGGCTGTACAGTCTACTTCTGGATCAAGCAAATACGCGCAGGACGTCTGAGAAGAAATTAGACTATATAACCCAACCGCAAAAGGGACGTTTCCATCGGAGGCGTCCTTTTTCATATTTATTCTTTTAAGTCTCACGTGAGTCCGGTCCTAAATAACCTCCTAAATAATCGCCTTTCATTAACCCAAAGGAGGATAGCAAGAGCTGTTTAATGTTTGTGAGTGAGCAACCTAATGACTGATAAATACGTCTTTCTACATATAACGAAGAAATCCTATAGTTAAGGGAGAGAGGGTAAATGAGATCTTTGCGCACATTAATACTTATAATGATAATCGCTCTACTAACTGTTGGTTGCTCCACATCAACAAAGAAAGCTGACCTCGATAATTTTCTTCTCCTTGAAGTTAGCAAACCAGACACCGACGGAAAAACATACATTGAGTATAAAACGATTAAAGATGCCGCCACCGTAACGGAGATTAAACAAATTTTCATTCAAGCCGATGAAAGCAATGCAATGGCTTCGATGTCCCGCAATGCCGATCGTAAAATCATCCTAAAGAATACTAATCCTGTAGCCTCATCAGAGCCCCAAACCTACGGGATTTGGTATTCCCCAGACTCTAAATATGTAGAAGTTGTAAGCGAGACGTTTGGTGGAGGATATATTAAGCTTAATCTTAAGGAAAGTAAGATTGTTCTCGAAGTGCTTTAGCTTGCGATCGTCTTACGAATATAACTTCTTAATAAAGTGCTATTTGATGATCGGAAGTAGTTATAGGCTTGTGAATAATAGATAGATTCAAGCAAGGACGATCCATAGCGGATCATCCTTGCTTGTGAAATTATATAATTATATATTTATGCTCGAATGAAAGGAATGTCGAATATTGCAGATTTACTAACTGGGAGTAAGAAGGATGGATTGTGTGCAGCACTTATAATCTTGAGATTATCTCACCGGCGTCTTTAGCGTGTGGGTGAGGGAGCATAAGTGGACGTTCAAAAGCAGAGAAGTTTTGAGCAATAAGGCTGAAAAGAAAAACGCATTAAGACAGATGTAAAATTAACTGAGCTAGGGAGGTGTAAGGTCTGAAGGAGTTGTATGAAGTTTTCGAACAACTGGACCAGGAAGAGACTCATTTGATGGGTGGTGTAAGAAATTTCCGAGCAACTGGGCTAGGAAGAGGCACGTTTGATGGGTGGTGTACGATATTTTCGAGCATCTGGGTTAGGAAGAGGCACGTTTGATGAGTGGTGTACGATATTTTCGAGCAACTGGGCTAGGAAGAGGCATGTTTGATGGGTGGTGTACGATATTTTCGAGCAACTGGGCTAGGAAGAGGCATGTTTGATGGGTGGTGTACGATATTTTCGAGCAACTGAGCTAGGAAGAGGCACGTTTGATGGGGAGTGTACGATATTTTTGAACAACGAGGCTTCAGAGAGGCACGTTTGATGAGTGGTGTATGATATTTTCGAGCAACTGGGCTGAGAAGAGACACATTGCTCAAAAGGCGTTGATTCAGGTAGTTCAATACCTGCATCAACGCCTTTTGAATTTTGGTGACAAACCCGATATCGTTAACATGCTAAAGCTTTCTTACTGGTTGCCTGTTATTGGCCTCCGAGAAGTCGTAGCAATTCTTCTTGATCCTCTAGTACAGGAACGCCTAGATCACGTGCCTTTGTTAGCTTACTTCCAGCACTTTCTCCTGCAATAACTAGATCTGTTTTCTTTGATACACTACCTGACACTTTAGCTCCAAGCGCTTCTAGCTTCTGGGCAGCTTCATCTCGTGTCATAACCGACAGTGTTCCAGTCAGTACGACCGTTTTACCAAACAGAGGATGATTCGCATCTGCTGAAGCAGCCGCTGGACGAGATGCCTCAGCTTTCATGCCAAGCTCGCGCATGCGGGCGATGCTTGCTAATGCAATTGGATCGCGGAAATAGTTGAAGATACTCTCCGCAACAATGCCACCGACGTCCGGTAATCCAACAAGCTCATCAACCTCTGAAGCCATTAACCTATCCAAATCGCCAAAATGCTCTGCTAGCATTTTAGTCGTAGCTTTTCCCGTATTGGGAATACCCAAGGCATTTAGAAAAGAAGATAGCTCCCGCGATTTCGATTTCTCCAGCGCTGCCAGCAGGTTAGTCGCCTTCTTTTCTCCAAAGCGTTGGAGCTTAACCAAATCATCATAATTTAAGCTGTACAAATCAGCCGGCTCGCGAACATTTAGTTCCTCGTACAATTGCTCCGCAGTCTTCCCGCTGAATGTCTCAATGTCCATGCAATCGCGAGATGCGAAATGAGTGATCCGTCCAATGATCTGTGGCTTGCATCCTAAACGATTGTTACAGAACAGATGCGCCCCCCTCATTTCCAAAGGAGATCCACAACCGGGACAAACGATTGGAATCTCGATTGTTTGGCCTTCTTCATCATCCGCTTTACCCAGAATCTCAGGAATAACGTCGTTGGAGCGCCGAATAAATACTCTTGTCCCCAATGCATGAGAAAGATTTTTGCGTTCAATATCACCGACATTGTTGAGTGTGCAATTCTGTACGGTAACACCAGCGAGCTCAACTGCTTCTACACGAGCAAGTGGAGTTACCTTACCCGTTCTCCCTAATTCCCAGGATACAGATTCTAGTACCGTCGTCGTTTCCTCTGCCTCAAATTTAAAGGCGACAGCCCAACGAGGGAATTTGTCCGTATAACCCAAAGCATCCCTTGTTCTCATATCAGTCAGCTTAATAACCGCTCCATCAATTAAGTAATCCAAGTGTCCACGTCGCTCGACAACTGCCTCTAGCTCAACAATTACTTCTTCCATTGTCGTAAAATAGGCATTATACGGATTAACGGGGAACTTATTTTCTCGCAAGAAGCTCATCATTTCACGATGGTTGGCAAAAGAAACATTTTCAGAAAACCCGACATTATAGAAGAAAGCATCCAATTTGCGAGACGCCGTAATTCGAGGATCTAGATTCCGCAAAGCACCTGCAGCTCCATTACGAGCGTTCTTAAGGGGTTCAGCAGCTGTTTTGTTATATTCCTCAAGCACAGACAAACGCATAAAGCCTTCTCCCTGCACCTCAATCGTTCCTTCTCCAAAGCCGATTGTAAGTGGTACTGTGCGAATCGTGCGAGCTTGGGCAAGAATGCCTTCCCCTATCTCACCATTACCTCTCGTTGCGGCTTGGGCTAACTCACCGTTCTCATAGGTTAGGTTTAAGGATAGCCCATCGAACTTTAATTCCACTACGTATTCGGGAGCAGGAAGTGGATCATCCGTGTTCTTGGAATTGTAGTCCGTAATTAGTCGATTGACTCTCGCAGCCCAAGCAACTAAATCCTCAGTATTCTGCGCCTTGTCCAAGCTCCAAAGTCGGGAAAGATGGCGATGCGGTTCGAATCCCTTAAGGATATCACCACCAACTCTTCGAGTCGGAGAGTCCGGCAAAATCGATCCACTGACTGCCTCTAGCTGCGAAAGCTCATCATAAAGGACATCATATTCTTTATCGCTGATCGTTGGATTGTCTTCTGTATAGTATCGATGGCTATGCGCGTTAAGCTCAGCGACGAGCTCCTGCATCCGCTCTAGAAATCCGGTTTGTGCCATTGATTCTTGACCTCACTTTTAATAAATAATCGGGGCTTTCCCCCTAGTCTATTTCGCTCAAGAAGCATTGTCAAATTAGTCAAGCATAAACGGCTGAAGCCGTCCTTTCGCGGCGTTCAATGTTTATGTCGGAGACATATCAGAAAAGTATCAAAAATTCTATACTTGCTGATATGTTGTAATAACCTTGATCTTCGCCCTTCGTGTTTCACCCTCCCGCCCCAAGGTTTAATGATTGTTAGTCACAATTTCTAGGAGGTGAGGGAGATGGCAAAACAACGCTATTACGTCTCCGTCTCGGCAAGCATGGTAGGAACGGAGCCTTCGTTGACAGACCAGCTTACCGTTCTGGCAACGGAAGAGGAAAGGAACCATTTGCTCGCTTTATTAAATCAAGAACAGAAAAATATAGAAAAAACCTACTTAAGAGCGCAAATCCCTTATAAATCCGCTGACCATGACAAAGCTACTAATCGATATAACGACAATATGGTTGAAATCTACCGTTACCTTTATAAGATCGGTACTCTAGAAACCAAGCGTCATATCGCGTACATGGACATTTTACAGGAGCTACGAACGCCAGATTATCACCATCATGGCTACGATAATTTAGGCCACAACAATTCAAGGTCTTAAGATTGGAAAACGGGCTCATAAGAGCCCGCATTGGATCGCCGAGAAAGCTCGGCGGTTTTTTATATTTTAGTAACTGGAGCGAACGCAGCTAATAGTCTCTTAACACCTGTAGGTGCTGGAAACGCAATTTGCAGCTCTGCATCATTACCTGTACCTTTTACAGCTACAACAGTACCAATACCCCACTTCGCATGCTGAACCTTATCTCCTGCAGCTATTGCCATTCCATCTCCAACAGGCTTAGCAGCTGAAGGTGTCTGCGGTCGGGTAACTGAAGCGTTTGTCGTTGGACTAACGGTAGGGCGAGCACCGAATCCTACACTTGGAGATGATGGGGAACGTGTGCCGTACCCACTGTTTCCTCCACCACTTACCCGAGAACCATATCCTCCATACGAGCCAGAGCGGCCTCCACCTGCAGATTCTACCGCTTCCTTCAATTCAAGTGGAATTTCTCCCAAAAACCGTGAAGGAGCATTTGTACTTGTTTTACCATAGAGCAACCGCATCCGGGCACAGGTTAAATATAGCTTCTTCTCTGCCCTTGTGATTCCAACGTATGCCAATCTTCGTTCTTCTTCCATTTCCGCGTTATCCATGAAGGAACGACTGCTTGGGAACAAGCCTTCTTCCATCCCTACAATGAACACGACTGGGAATTCCAAGCCTTTGGCGCTATGCATGGTCATCAGGATTACGGCATCACCGTCACCTTCTTCATCATCCATCGAATCAATATCCGCAACAAGTGCCAGCTCTGTCAAAAATGAGATCAGTGACTTATCATCATTGCGCTTCTCGAATTCTTGCGTAACCGACAAGAACTCTTCTATATTTTCAAGACGTGACTTGGATTCAAGTGTATTCTCCCGCTGCAGCTCAAGCCGATATTCAGTGAGCTCGAGCAGCTTCTCCGTCAATTCCGTTACGGATAAATATTCGACCATCGCAGATAAATTATTAATAAGATCACGGAAGCCAGACAAAGCTACCTTTGCTCTAGATTGAATATCCAGATGATACAGCCCGTCTCCGAGCAACCCATCCCCTTCATTAAGCAGCTGCAAAATAGAGATACCCTTACGAGTCGCCTCTTCCCGCACCTTCGTCATCGTCGTATCGCCTAAGCCCCGCTTCGGCTCATTAACGACCCGATTCAAGCTATTATCATCATCCGGATTGGACACCAACCGTAAATAGGAAAGAATGTCCTTAATCTCTTTACGATCGTAGAACTTAATTCCGCCAACGATTTGGTAAGGAATTTCAGATTTAATAAGGATTTCCTCGACGACCCGTGACTGCGCATTCGTCCGGTACAGAATCGCATGATCACCGTAGCGACGGGCATTTTGACGGTTTTTGCGAATCTCACCTGCTATAAAATAACCTTCCTCGTGCTCGGAATCACCCTGGTACACCGTGATTTTGTCGCCGCCATCTTGATCTGTCCATAGGTTTTTCGCTTTGCGACCCATATTGTTCTTAATGACTGCGTTCGCCGCATCTAGAATGTTCGAGGTAGAACGATAGTTCTGCTCCAGCAAAATACTTTGCGCTTCAGGATAATCCGCCTCAAAGTTAAGGATGTTCGTAATGTCCGCTCCACGCCAACGGTAAATCGACTGATCACTATCTCCAACAACGCAGATGTTATGATGCTTTTGTGCGAGCATTTTACACAGGGTGTATTGCGCTTTATTGGTATCCTGGTATTCATCGACATGAATGTATTTGAATTTATTCTGATAAGATTCTAGAACCTCAGGAACATCTTTAAAAAGCTGGATCGTTTGGAGCAAAAGATCATCGAAGTCGAGCGAGTTGTTAGCTTTGAGTCTCCGTTGATATTGCGTGTACACCTTAGCTACGATGGATTCAAAATAATCCCCTTGCTTCTGCTCGTATTGAGCCGGAGACATGAGCTCATTCTTCGCCGCACTAATGGAGCCTTGAACTGCCTTAGGCTCGATTTTCTTCGTATCGATGTTGTTATCCTTCATGACGTTACGGATGACAGAAAGCTGATCCGTGGAATCGAGAATGCTGAAATTAGAACCGAATCCAATACGTTCGATATCTCTACGGAGAATACGCACGCACATGGAGTGGAAGGTGCTTACCCAAATATCTTTGCCGGACGGACCAATGAGCTTAGCTACCCTGTCCTGCATTTCACGAGCTGCTTTGTTTGTAAAAGTAATCGCCAAAATACTCCATGGTGCAGCTAGACGTTTGGAAATGAGATAAGCTATACGATGAGTCAGCACTCGCGTCTTACCGCTTCCTGCGCCAGCCATAATAAGGAGGGGTCCGTTAGTCGCTATGGCCGCTTCCTTCTGCTTTGGATTCAGCTTATTAATTGAGGCATCGATATCAATGGAACTTGTATTATCCCGTTCAAAAAACATGATCTTGCTCCTTTATCGCAAGGTTTACCGCGTTTACAGTTGCAAGT
Organism: Cohnella abietis; assembly: GCF_004295585.1. Lineage (NCBI taxonomy): Bacteria > Bacillati > Bacillota > Bacilli > Caryophanales > Paenibacillaceae > Cohnella > Cohnella abietis. The sequence goes on from NZ_AP019400.1 coordinate 6,201,148, forward strand.
GCGGCATCCAGGTTTTCGTAAATGATGTTGCCAACGACAACTGTATCTGCCGAGGCAGCGGCTTGAGCCGCAAGCTCAGGACTGCTGATTCCTCCACCGTAGAAGAGATGCGCCTGTTTTAGTCCACTTTTTATACTCTTCAGTAAAGCCATATCACCGAAAACTCCGCTATATTCCACATAGAGAACCGGCACATTCCAGAGCCTGTCCGCTACTTGGCTGTAGGCTATCGCCTCTTCGTTGCTAATGTTCGTCTCTGCTCGACTTACTTTGGCAACTGTTGATTCCGGATTGAGCACCAAATAGGCTTCACCTGTGATTAAATCCCATGGAAGTAAATGTCCAAAATCACGAAGCGCCTCGACGTGGTGGCCTATCAACCATTCGGTATGTTTCGTGTTGATAACGCTAGGAATGAAATAACCATCAAATCCAGGAACTCCACAAGCCGGGTCGGATAACTCAAACGCACATGGAACCTCGTACCGACGTATCCGCGCCATGAGATCGACTGTATTATCGAACGTTACTCCGCTAGATCCACCGACAAGAATGGCATCTGTACCAGATGTACATATCGCATCCAATGTCGCATCATCTATTGGCCGCTCAGGGTCTAGCTTAAACACGTGTTTCCAATTGTCATAAAAGGAAGGGAGCATATAGCCTCCATAGCTGATCTAGTATTTACTTACTAGTCTACAGGAATTCGATGCTTCTTCCAAGAAGGAATGAGAGGGAATAGCTGAAATGTTCCGGAGGAGGTTGTGGTTATGATTGATTGGGCCTGTCAGACTAATCAACTCATATTCCATCTCAAGACCGTCAGTCGAACCAAATACCGGCCATAACACCTCCTTCAACAGCTTAATCTCTGCAGTCAAATTTCGGTTCAGCATCTCCAGTCTTCGTGGGTCAGCGCTACGCTTCTGCTCATGAAAGTACGCTTTGAATTGCTCCTCTAACATTCCCATTCCTCCCATTTAGCATCATTAACATAAAAAAGCCGCCAACTCCATATAGGAGGTAGCGGCGTGTGCTTCACGCTTTGTAATATTATCTTTGTTCCCAACCTAATACTTCCCAAGCTTCTCTTCCAAGTAGGCGCGAACTTCGTCCTTCAAGTCTGGACGCTCCAACGCGAAGTCGATAATGGTTTTGAGATAGCCGAGCTTCTCACCGGTATCGTAGCGGGTACCGTCAAATTTGTAGGCGTACACAGATTCATCCCGCATTAACCGGTAAATTGCGTCGGTTAATTGAATTTCTCCGCCCGCGCCGACATCCTGATTTTCTAATAGATTAAAGATAGCAGGTGTTAATATATAACGTCCGATAATAGCAATGTTAGAAGGAGCATGACCTGGGGAAGGCTTCTCCACAACGCCGCGCACCTTAAGAATACGATCGCCATCGCCGCCACCAGAAGGATCAGGATCCACGATTCCGTATCGGGACACCTCAGCATCAGGCACCTTTTTCACCGCTAGCACTGAGCCTTGTACCTGATCGTAGACATCCATCATTTGCTTTAAGCAAGGCACATCGTCGGATTGGACGATATCATCCCCTAATAACACTGCAAATGGTTCATCGCCAATGAACTTGCGAGCGCACCATATCGCATGACCAAGCCCACGAGGCTCCTTCTGGCGAATGTAGTGGATATCGATCAGATCGGACGGCTTCTGAACCTCTGATAGCAAATCCAGCTTCCCCTTCGATAGCAAGCTTTGCTCCAGCTCATAGGAGCTGTCGAAGTGATCCTCAATTGCCCGTTTTCCTTTACCTGTTACGATAAGAATATCTTCAATTCCAGATGCTACGGCTTCTTCGACAATATATTGAATTCCAGGCTTATCTATGATGGGAAGCATTTCCTTAGGCATTGCTTTCGTAGCCGGAAGGAACCGAGTTCCCATTCCCGCAGCGGGAATGATGGCTTTACGAATTCTCATAACTGGCATCCTCTCTAGACTTTCGGTACGAGTTAGCCGGGATTCCGAATAGGCTCCTTCGGAACGACTGGCAATCGTCCGACACCAATGCATACGACACCCTGTGCATTCAGCGCAGTGGAGTCCAGTGCATTTCTTCCATCCATAATTATAGGACGATTCATCCAGTTTTTAAAGTCTTCTGCCATGATCTGCCGAAACTCGCGCCACTCAGTCAATAAAATAGCCGCATCCGCCCCCTTCAAAGCTTCTTCAGCCGAATCACAGATTGTCACACCAGTCGGCATTAGCTTACGTGCAGCTTGATTAGCTTCAGGGTCATATGCTGTTAAAGTAATACCTGGGTGCCGGCGATTTAATTCGGCTATAACCCGCAAGGAAGGAGCTTCCCGCAAATCATCAGTCCCAGGTTTAAACGCTAGCCCCAATAATGCCACCTTACGCCGCGCAGGATCAGAAAGCGCCGCTTCTAGCTTGCGCACCATCCGGAGTGGTAGCATCGCATTCGTACGGACTGCAGCTTCCACTAATGTTTGAGGCGCGCCTGCTTCATCCCCCATCTTTACAAGTGTCCTTGCATCTTTGGGCAGGTTGGAACCACCAAATCCAAGGCCAGCACTAATAAAGTGGGGACCGATCCGCGGATCTAAGCCCATAGAATGAGCAACGGCAGGATAGTCAGCGCCTGTTTGTTCTGCTAAGGCAGCCATATCATTGGCAAAGGATATTTTAACAGCGAGGAAAGCGTTGGCAGCAAGCTTAGCTAACTCTGCACTTCGGGGATCTGTCGACATAATGGGACCGGGGAGCCTCTGATGAAGCTCTGTCAATCGTTCGGCAACATGAGTCGATGAGCTTCCAATGACTATACGGGAAGGCTCGAAAAAATCCCGAACAGAGCTGCCCTCCCGCAAAAATTGCGGTATCGAGACAACCTCAACTTGGCAATGTGCGGGTAGACGACCTCTTAATCTATTTTCTGCCCGTTCTGTCGTGCCGACAGGCACAGTGCTTCTAATCGCGATCATTTTTCTTCTATCATCAGTTGGTGACCATGCCTCCAGTTGATCAATGATCGCCCAAAGAGCGGCTAGTGACATTTCACCGTCCTCCCCCGTTGGGGTTTCTACTGCGAGAAAGACCAGTTCTGCTTCATTTAGCACTATGCTAGGATCATGACCGAAGCTTAGCCTTCCGGCAGCAGTATTACGTAACACTAGCGCTTCAAGTCCCGGCTCATAATTAGGAATAATTCCTCGCGCAAGCTGCGCAATCTTCCGTGTATCATTGTCGACGCAATGAACCGTATGCCCTAAATCAGCAAACCCTGCGCCCGTTGTAAGACCAACAATCCCAGCACCGATAACGGCCATTTTCATGGTCTGCGCCCTCCTCTATATTAAATGTTTCTAGTTGTGAATTTGCTTTGCTCTGATTGTAGCATCAGTTTGAAAACAAACCTCCATGTTTGTGTTAATGGAACGTAAATTATGGAGTTAGATATCACTTCTGGTCGTAAAAAAAGATACCCTCCTGGAATATGACCAGAAAGGTATCCTTCAGCTACATTTTCGCTATGTCATTAATCATTTACTCACCTAACCAATTGCCCGCGGGTAACTCCAAGCTGGTTAGTCGCCTTCAGCTTCCTCCAAACCTCAGGTCCGCCAATCCGTCCATCAATAGCGGCACGATAAAGGGATAGCACCTCGAGCACCTTATCGCCAGTTTCTTCAAGAAACTCGACACGGTAAGAGCGTACACCAAGCTCCATGAACAGACTCAAGTATTCGGCACCCGATTGCTCTATTGCATTGTATACCGTATTCCGGCAGCCTTCATCAACGCGTACAGGGTGAGACATGCCGATACGATCCTGCAGCGATGCCCGCTTCTCTTCACATGGCCGTCCGCAATTAGTGAAATCCGTCCCTTCACTCATGAAGGTGCAGTATACACAATGCTCAGTATGGAACATCGGCATATGCTGATGAATAACCATCTCCAGCCGTGAGGTATCGGAGCGACGAAGCATATCAACCATCTGTTGAATATTCAAATCGTAGGAAGGAGTCACCCAGTCGCAGCCCGCTTCGCGGAAAAGGTTGACGGTTTTATGGTTCGCTACGTTTAATGAAAAATCTCCTATGAGGAGAGGATGATCCGCTTCAGGCTTCTCCATCCGTTCCTTCAAATAGTAGTAAAGCGCACCTGTATTGCGAACAAGCACAGCATCAGGCTTCAAATTCAGGATGTTACGGTGGTACCCATTCTCGCCAGGCATATGAATGCGCGGAGTAACGAGTGCAATTCTCTTGCCCGCTTCACGGCAAACAGCAATGGCTTCTGGGAACTGCTTAATAAATTCAAAATCCGCGTAAATAAGCGATACATCTGTCTTAACGACAGCTTTAACCTGCTCAAGCGTACGGCAAAGCGCAGTCAATTCAACCTCGCTAGGCTGCACCGAGACGTCACGATCGGTCATATAAGAATCTGCCAGCTCATCTACGCTATTTTTAATATACTTAGGCGGTTGCTCCCTAAGTTGCTCTAGCTGTTCAGCAGCTTCCCGGCGCATCCGGTTCAATTCGCGCATCGGTACGATTACTTCGCCTTTAAGCGCAACCTCTAACTGATCCAAGTAATACAGCGTTCCACCAAGTCGTCCAAGCTGTTCCTGTAGAACCTCTTGCCCAAGCGGACGCTTCTCAGCACGCTCTAACGGAATTTCTGATTCGATGGCTACGGTCGTACCCTTGCCGATATCCGTCCAGATAGTTCTCATAGGAGCGCCTTCTTGTCCGAACACGGATACCGCTAGTGGAAATGTCCGGTATGGCTTCTCTGTCTCAAAGCTGCTACGAAGACGCCTGTCCAATGCAGGATCGCTTGTTTTCCATATCCGATCACCTTCATGCACTCGGTTTAAGTCCACGTCATTGCGGCCAGGTACGATTTCAATCAAGTCACCCTCAGGAGCCTCGCCTTCCAGCTTTAGGCCGGAGCTACGCACATCATATACACGTCCGCCTTCTTCTTTCTTCGTCGGATCTCCAGCATCGAAGACGATCCCATCGCCCCGCTTAAGAGGAGCTTCAAGCCTACAAATAACGGCATCTCGAAGAATCTTCTCCACTTTGCCTAGATACACGCCGCGGCTCTTAGGGAAAGTACCCTCTACGAGCTGCTTGTTGTTCGTGCCATCTAAGAAGCCATGTGTAAAGCCCCGTGAGAAGCTTTGCTGTAGCTCGCGAACCTCTTCCTTGGAAGGCCCAGTTTCATCCCCGCCGAAATATTTATCAATCTCCATGCCATACTTGCTCACAACATTCGCAACATACTCTGGGCTCTTTAAGCGGCCTTCTATCTTAAAGGAAGTTACTCCCGCATTGATTAATTCAGGCACGATATCAATAGCAGCTAAATCCTTCGGTGAAAGCAGGTAGGCGATATCGCCCATAGGCTGTTGTACGCCATCCACCATCAAATCATATGGCAAACGGCAAGCTTGCGCGCATTCACCACGATTAGCCGAACGGCCTCCCCATACTTCAGAGGTCAAGCACTGCCCAGAGTAGGAAACGCAAAGCGCACCATGCACGAATACTTCCATTGGAAGCTTTGCTTGATCTCCGATTTTCTGAATCTGCTTAAGATTATTTTCCCGTCCGAGAACTACCCTCTCTAATGCAAACGGCTTTGTAAATTCAACGGCTTCCGGAGAAGTAATCGTCATCTGCGTTGAACCGTGGATCGGGAAGTCAGGTGAAATCTCCCGAATCATCTTCACAAGTCCCAAATCCTGAACGATCACCGCATCTACACCAGCATCAATACATGCCTCTATGAGCTTACGAGCTTCTGCCAGCTCATCTTCAAAAACAAGAATATTAAAGGTTAGAAAACCTTTAACTCCATACTTATGCAGAAACGCCATAATTTCAGAGAGCTCATTCGTCTGAAAATTATGTGCACGAGCGCGAGCATTAAACTTCTCTACCCCGAAGAAAACCGCGTTCGCTCCATTCGCTACAGCAGCCCGCATACATTCCCAATCACCTGCAGGTGCTAACAACTCAATATCTTCACGCCGCATAACGGCCTTTTCTTTCATCTTCATATTCCCTCCAAGCCGTGTCCTACACGGCATTCGCTGTTCTCATTATTACGTTTACAGCAAGAGAGGTCAACTATTTTTGTCCGACAGGCCATTGATACAAGCATAAACAACTTTCACTCGTCCCTCTTGTAGTAAAATAAACAGAGGCTATCCCTTAGATCTTTTCAGATCGTTTAGGAAGCCTCCGTTAATTAATAGCTGTAAATATATATTATTTAGTTAATTGAAATGAATTCAGGGCCTCATCTAGCCTCTTCAGGTTTGATTCGGTTGCGTAAGTGATATTCATCGTTCCTTGAACAGCATACAAATTCCCATTACTTTCAAAGATGTAAACCGTTAGCTTAAGACCATATTGTGCTAAATTATTAGTTGAGAATTCATATTTAACAGCATTTACACCAGCAAAGGTTACATTTGTTTTAGAGTCCATATTAAATATGCCACTATTCTGATTAGCTTTCTCAAAATAATCTTGATATTCTTTCAATCCACTACCCTGATTGACCGCAATGGCTAGATCTGTGGCTAAATGACTGAAGTTAACACTATTTTTATCCATATCTATTGTTCCGCTAATCCAGTACTTCGGCACTGTAACACTATAATTAAACTTTTTACTCTTCTTAGTTGTAGTTGATGTGAGATCTAAGGAATCCATAGGATCCGGTACTTCACCGAATGATTTCTCCACTTTGGCAAAATCAATTTTCATTCCATTTAATACCTCATTAATTACATCCTCTACTCCATCCCTGCTTCCTTCTTTATAGGTGAAGTTTACAGCGTATTTATACTGTCCCTTTATTGCATAAATCTGATACTCATTTAGCCACTGCTTTGTATTATCCGAATAGGAAAGCTTAACTACTGTTGCAGGGATACCATTCCATGTAACAGAGCTTATCTCAGGCTCTTTGCGATAAGCCTCTGCTTTTAACTCTTTGAAAAACTGCGTATAACTTCCTACCCATTTACTCAGATTATCATCCGAATTAAGAGAATAAACATCTAGAGATAGACTCGAATCATCCGGACCATAATAATAGGGATTGGCACTTCGTGAATCCTCACTCCATTGCTTAGACAATTGAAGCTTGAGCCCATAATCGCTATTCTCAAAGGAAATTTTACCGTCTTTAATTCGCGCTAAATCTTTAAGTGACTTGTTGGCAGCATTGTATACTGGCTGGAAGCTGTCTAGCAATGCCGCATTAGCATCTAACTCGGACGCTTTGCTAGCTTTTTTACCGAAGATCAGAGTGTAAAAGTAACCATTTGCCTGAATTCCCCGGTATTCGTAGTAAAAACCGCCTTGATCCTTCGTTACTATTCTTTCGAATTTGCCTGTTGGTCTAGTAATGGTCTTTACGTCCACTACGGTTTCATCCTCAATATTTTCCTTTATCCAATCCCGTTTTTCATTCGAATCAAGAGCTTCCTCAGCTTCTTCAATGGATATGGCTAAATAATAATTGCCCTTAACATCGCTAAAGGATAAAAAATTACCATTAGACCACTGCTTCTGTTGAACGAGCCCTGTCGGATAATTCATTGACCAAGTATAATAGCTATCACCAATCTTGGACTTGCCAGAATCGGTATCAATACCCGGTCCTTTGCTACCAGAGCCTGCTGAGGTTATCGTCGCTTTAAGGACGATTTCTTTAGTTGCAGCATCATTAGATTGGGTTGCACCGAAGGTTTTGGCGATAATTGCAAGTGGAACCATAGTTACACCTGACTTATTAACAGGAGCCTCTGACAAGGTTACTTTCTTGCCATCAATTGTAGCGGCCTTACTGCCAATGGTCATAACAATAACATGCTTAAGGTAAGTTAACGTAATGATCTTGTTGTCTTTTAATTGTACTTTTGCTGCGAAGCTTTTGGCATTCGTGAATACACTTAGAGGCACCATAACCTCATTAGAGGATTTATATGGAGGTTGGATTTTGGTCGCTTCCCCATTGATTTTCATTTGGTTACTTGCGAGCTTCAAACGAATTTCTAGCTTAGTGCTGCTATCCGCTGCATAAACTGGAAGCGCGGCAGTTAGGACGAACATGACGAGGGCCAGCATCATTACAAGCCGGCTTTTGGAACGATTAATGAATAACATGAATTAGTATACCCCTCTCAACAGCTAAAAAATGACTTTCTTAATGAGCAAGACTTTCTGACAATTTTATTTTCCGATTAACCAAATCTCCATTAGACAACAGAGTTACACTAACCGTCTGGCCTGGTAAATACCCCTTCAACAGCTCATTAAGCTCCACTGAGGTGGATACCTGCTTGCCATTGACAGAATATAATTGGTCGCCCACCTTAACCCCTGCTGTGTCCGCGTTATCTGAGGAAATTGCGATTACCGTCATTGGCTCTTCAGTAGGTAGACCCACGATTGCTGACCAGCTCTCCTCTAGATCCAGACCAAGGGAAGGACGCTTTACTTTGCCATATTTATTGAAATGATCTAATACGTATTGTACGGTGTCAGAAGGTATGGCAAATCCCATGCTATCAATATCAACATCTACGAATTTCATAGAGTTGATGCCAACAACCTCCCCTTGGAGATTGACCAGCGGACCACCACTGTTACCTGGATTAATCGCTGCATCTGTTTGCAACAAATTGTAATCAGAGGATACGGAACGATTCATTCCGCTGATGACTCCTACCGTTGCAGTATTACGTAAAGAAAAGGAAACCGGCGTACCTATAGCAATGACCGTCTCCCCTACTTGCACTTTCAGAGGAGATGGAGCGAATGTCGCTTTCTTTAGCCCTGTTGCATTAATCTTCACTAAAGCCAGATCGCTAGTCACATCGATTTGCTTGCGGGTGCCCGAATATTCCTTGCCATCCGCTGTTACAACAACGATTCGGTCCATGCCTTTAACAACGTGAGCATTCGTAACAATCCAGCCGTCACTCTTTACAATTACTCCTGTACCATGAGCGAGCGAGAACCGATTGCTGGAGCGCTCGTCCGCTGGTTTGCCTATAATAGCAACAACGGATGGAGATACTTTCTTAATAACATCCGGAATAATTGATTTGATAGAGTAGTCATATTTTTTAGTGGCTGTATTATAGGAGCCCGTGCCTCCTATTTGCTTCATCAGGGTGGAAGCTTTGACATAAACCTCACCGTTAATGACTTTTGCATCAAGCTCTAATTTGTTATCGTTAGCCGCCACTGCTCCAGTCGCCCCAATTACTGCCACTAATACCGTTATAACAATAGCTAAAACGATTTGGCGACGTTTGTTCCTGATCAAAGTTATCTCTCCTAACATTTTCTAGTAAACAGCATAACTCTATCACAATTACTGCCTCGTGAACATGAAAATGTTTGGGGATTTTTTCCTTTTATTATTTAGGAATAGATATGCGCTAAAATTATACTTGTGACATGCAAAATGGCATGCAAAAAAATGGACTCGGAAGACAACGCTCCCAAGTCCATTTATGTACCCCTATTTGCTCAACCATTTACCAGCCGCTAATCATTTTCACATCTGCTGCAATAAACACAACTAACGCTACAGCTGTAAAACCGATTGCAAACATGTTTTTACGAGGCCGCGTCAACAAAAGACGTACTAGCCCTACGGCGATAAGAACCGTAATTATGATCATGAAGATATCGAAGTGCTCATAAGCACTTGCTGATTCAGCTGCATTTTCCACTAGAAACATAAGGGAGACCTCCTTTATCTGACCTAATAAACCCATCTTTATCTATGTTAGCTTCTGGACGCCTGGCTTGCAAGTCCGAAGTTAATGCCGTAACAACTTTGTCACACATGCCAAAGAAATTACCCTGCTAATAGGGGTTATTAGAAGCTGCTTACTTGACAGAGCTTCAATAATAAAGTGTCCATCTCCTGCATTCTCTATAACAGTACAGCAACTGAGCCCGATTTTCTATGCAGAGCAGGTGTTAAATCACAAATAATTTCCCATACTACGCTAGAATGCTAAACCATAGGGAGGCGCTTACCATGCATGAAGATGCTTACTCGCTTGCTATTTTAAACCCTGATGATCTAGAAGAAATTAAGGAATTGGAGCAACGTTTCTCGGATAGAATTGGACATCCCATCAGTCTGATTGCCTATCAAGCGAATACTGAGAACGACAAATCTGACTAACACGCCGCCCCCAGAATGGAAAATGTTTTTTCGTCCATACTAGAGGGGAATCCAACAATTGGGAGGCCCCTCTATGAATAAGCGACTGTTAGCATTGCTCGCGCTTTCCTTGCTACTGATATCTGTCCCAGCGCTTGTTGCTGCTGCACCAAGCGAACATCATCATTATGAGCAGAAGAATACACCGGATTGGAAATCGTATCCTGCTGATATTCAGGCTCTCAAGCTGCAGTTAGATAAAATCCGCACGGAGCAGAAAAGTCTGTTTGTGAAAATGAAATCGCAGCATGATCTGATTACGGAAGCTCGTAAGACACTTACAACAGATCAACGTACTACGCTCAAGGAGCCTGCAAAGCTAATTATAGAACAGATGAAAACGACACGAGACAGCATTCATGCGTTAAGAAAACAGAAGCATGAAGCTTGGGATAGCTTCTATGCGCATGCTGAAAGTAAGAAGTGGAGCGTAGCTAAAAGTGAATTGCAGGCGATCATTAAACAAAAAGAGCAAATTGTCCAGAAGCAGCAAAACATCCTCAAGCTTCAAAAACAACTAATTGCTCTTGTAAGTCCCACACATGAATCGCATGTTCACTCTGGAGAATAATCGTTAAAGCAATAAGGGCAGCCCTCATGGTCTGAAGAGACCATGAGGGCTGCCCTATTTATGCGATCATATACTCATCTGATCGCTCGATACAAACGTGTACCGCCGTCCTGAGGACGGCGAAGCCGTTGTACTTGTTAGCAAGCTAGTAGCTCACAAACATCAAGCTTTCGCTAAAGCTGCTTCCGTCCGCGCACGATCTCTTTCTAGCACCGGTCCTAGGTACTTGCCTGTATAAGAGCCCTCAACCTTCGCCACGTCCTCTGGCGTTCCAGTAGCCACAATCATACCGCCGCCGTTGCCGCCTTCGGGACCTAGATCAACGAGGTAATCGGCGGTCTTGATGACATCTAGGTTGTGCTCGATTACGAGCACGCTCTCCCCAGAGTCAACGAGACGGTGAAGCACCTGAAGTAAGCGATCTATATCATCTACGTGAAGTCCAGTTGTAGGCTCATCTAGAATGTAGAGCATCTTCCCCGTACTCCGACGATACAGCTCCGCAGCTAGCTTAACGCGCTGGGCTTCTCCACCCGAGAGCGTAGTCGCTGGCTGGCCAAGATCCATATATCCAAGACCCACATCCATGAGCGTCTGCATCTTGCGATGTATTCGAGGAATATTAACGAAAAACTCTGTTGCATCCTCTATCGTCATTGCAAGCACTTCAGCAATACTTTTGCCTTTGTATTTGACTTCAAGCGTCTCCCGATTGTACCGTTTGCCTTTGCAAATTTCGCACGGAACATAAACATCAGGCAGGAAATGCATCTCGATTTTGATAATGCCATCGCCCTTGCACGCTTCACAACGTCCGCCTTTGACATTAAAGCTGAAGCGTCCTTTCTTGTACCCCCGTACCTTGGATTCGTTGGTCATCGCATATACATCACGAATGTCATCGAATACCCCAGTATAGGTTGCAGGATTGGAACGCGGCGTTCGACCGATTGGAGATTGATCAATATCAATAACTTTTTCCAAATGCTCGATTCCGTTGATTTCTTTGTAAACGCCTGGGCGAGTTTTGGCTCTGTTCAAATCCCTTGCCAGTGTCTTATAGAGAATTTCGTTTACAAGCGTCGATTTGCCTGATCCAGAAACACCCGTAACTGCCGTAAACACACCTAGTGGAAATTTAGCATTAAGGTTTCTAAGATTGTTTTCCTTGGCACCTTTAATTTCGATCCAATTTCCGTTAGGCTTACGCCGTTGCTGTGGCACTGGAATGAACTTCCGACCGCTTAAATACGCACCCGTAAGCGACTTCTCGTCATCCATTACTTGCTGTGGCGTACCTTGTGAGATAACAGTTCCACCGTGAATTCCCGCTCCTGGACCTATATCAATAATCCAGTCAGCAGCCATCATCGTGTCCTCATCATGCTCGACAACAATAAGTGTATTCCCGATATCCCTCATATGATTCAACGTTTGGATAAGACGATCATTATCACGCTGATGCAGCCCAATACTCGGCTCATCTAGAATATAAAGAACACCCATAAGGCTAGAACCAATCTGAGTGGCTAAACGAATTCGCTGCGCCTCTCCACCGGATAACGTGCCAGCTGCGCGAGACAAGGTCAAATAATCTAAGCCAACATTCACAAGGAAGCCGAGACGATTATTAATTTCCTTCAGAATCAGGTTCGCGATCGCCATTTCCTTCTCATTCAGCGCAAGCCCCGAGAAAAAGCTCTGAGCTTCGCCAATGGATAGCGAGGTTACATGAGCAATATTCTCTTTGCCAATTGTAACAGCCAGTGATTCTTTCTTCAGCCGCTGTCCACGGCACTTGCCACAAGGCTTAGCGCTCATATACGACTCAATAAACTCACGAATACCCTCAGAGCCGGTTTCCCGATAACGGCGCTCTAAGTTATGCACAACTCCTTCAAAAGGAACTTGAGCATCACGAGTATGTCCAAACTCGTTCTCGTAACGGAACCGAATCTTCTCACCAGCTGTACCATACAAAATAATTTGCATTTGCTTATCACTTAACTCGCTAACGGGAATATCCGTTGCAATGTCATAATGAGCACATACGGCAGAGAGAAACTGCGGGTAATAGTTGGACGTACTGCCTGCCCATGCTTCAAATGCACCTTCTTCAATGCTTTTACTGCGATCTGGGATGAGCAATTCAGGATCGACTACCATCTTCACGCCTAAGCCGTCACATTCCGGGCATGCCCCATAAGGTGAATTAAATGAGAACATACGCGGCGCCAGCTCATCAATCGAGAAGCCGCATTCCGGGCAGGCCAGGTTAGAGTTAAACATAAGTTCTTCTTTTTCAATAATATCAACGATAATTTGACCGCCAGATAGCTTTAATCCGGTTTCTAATGAATCCGCCAGCCGAGAAGCCACATCTTCCTTCACTACGATACGGTCTACGACGACTTCTATAGAATGCTTCTTATTCTTCTCAAGCTCGATTTTCTCTGATAGATCACGAAGCTCACCATTAACACGAACGCGAACAAAGCCCTGCTTCTGTATATCAGTAAGCAGCTTAGTATGCTCGCCTTTGCGTCCAGATACGACTGGAGCCAGAATTTGCAAACGGGTCCGTTCCGGATATTCCATAATACGGTCAACCATCTGCTCAACCGTCTGTGATGTAATTTCAAGTCCGTGGTCAGGACAATGCGGCTTGCCTACCCGTGCGAACATCAAACGCAGGTAATCATATATTTCCGTTACTGTCCCGACTGTAGAACGTGGGTTCCGACTTGTCGTCTTCTGATCGATAGAAATAGCAGGAGACAGTCCTTCAATGGAATCTACGTCGGGTTTGTCCATCTGACCAAGGAACTGCCGAGCATACGCGGATAAGGATTCCACATAGCGGCGCTGACCTTCAGCATAGATGGTATCAAAAGCAAGTGAAGACTTACCCGAACCAGATAATCCCGTAAGCACAACAAACTTGTCACGGGGTATCGTTACGTCGATATTTTTCAAATTATGAGCGCGAGCGCCCTTGATTACTATATTCTCGTTGGCCAAGCGAAAAAGCCCCTTTCGCGACAACGCGGGGCTTTCATTATGCCAGCCGCAGTCGCACACCAATAGGAATGTGTGTTCCCGTTCATTATACCGAACTGCGGCTGGTCATGCAAATGATTTGTACAATATGCAATAAATTTACAGAAGCTCTTTCCGAAGCTGCTCAGGCGACTTAGGAGACAGAAGACCATAAGGAACATCGAATACAGTTTTCGCGCCTGTTTGTCCAGCATTAGCCAGACGATATGCAGCACGAGCATAGGCAACTAGAACGCTAGCTGTGAACTCTGGATTGCTATCTAGCTTAAGGCTGAACTCGATGAGCTGAGTATTACTGTTGCCTTCTCCTGTTTGTCCACTGCGAAGGACATTACCACCATGCGGCATCTTGGAATGCTCAGCTTGAAGAACTTCCTCGGATACGAAGTGAACTACTGTCTCGTAATCTGCGAAATAGTTCGGCATGTTCTTGATTTCATTAGCGATCGCTTCCGCATCCGCTCCATCCTTAAGTACAACAAAACATTCACGAAGGTGCTTTTCGCGAGTAGTTAATTGTGGGTTGCTGCCGCTACGAACGCGCTCTACAGCAGCTTCATGAGGAATGGTGTATTGAATTCCGTTACTTACACCTTCAACGCGACGAATGGCATCAGAATGACCTTGGCTTACCCCTTTGCCCCAGAATGTATATTCTTTCCCTTCTGGAAGAACAGCTTCTGCTAACAAACGGTTCAAGGAGAACAAGCCTGGATCCCAGCCTGTAGAAATGACGCTAACGTTGCCGCCCGATTGAGCCGCGTCATCTACCTGATTGAAATATTCAGGGATAAGAGCATGTGTATCAAAGCTGTCCACTGTATTGAAATCCTTAGCCAATGCAGGGCCTTGCTCAGGCAAGTCCTTAGCGGAACCGCCACATAGAATCAATACGTCGATTTTACCTTTATATTGCTCAATGTTCGAAATTGAAACCATAGGAGTTCCTGCATTGATCGACTCCGGATTACGACGAGTAAAGATCGCCTCTAGCTGAAAATCAGGATTTTGGCGAATTGCTGCCTCTACCCCACGACCTAAATTTCCGTAGCCTACAATTCCTACCGTTATCTTTTTGCTCAACTTCATCTTCCTCCTAAATATACTTTAATGAATTTAGCCCACTTAATCACAACCATAGATTGTGAAGGTAAGCTCTCAAATACTCATATCCACTTTTTATTGCAACACTCCAACTATTTTACATGAATCGACGTCAGCACAAAAGCGGAATTTGTTAAAGAATAATAAATTATAGGCATGTTTTTGCATAAAATGGCACTTAAAAGAGCACATGAACGGTTCCATGCGCTCTTCACTAGAGTATTACTACAATCCTGCCTTCAGTTCCAGTAAAGCATCCCTAAGCTCTGCTGCTCGCTCGAACTGGAGACTCTTGGCAGCTTCCTTCATCTCGAATTCCAAACGCTCAACAATCGACGCACGATCCTTCTTCGATAGCTTACTAAGATTCTCGGCTCCAGTAAGATAAGTGCTCTTCGACTCTGCCGCCTTAGTCGCTTCAATCAAATCGCGAACCTTCTTAACAATCGTCTGCGGAGTAATGCCGTGCTTCTCATTGTAAGCCAATTGAATCGTGCGACGACGATCCGTTTCGCTAATTGCCTTGGCCATAGAATCCGTTATTTTGTCCCCGTACATAATAACGCGGCCACCGGCGTTTCTCGCAGCACGTCCAATGGTTTGGATCAGCGATCGTTCTGAACGCAAGAAGCCTTCCTTGTCTGCATCCAGAATCGTAACCAATGAAACCTCCGGTAAATCGAGACCTTCCCTTAGAAGGTTAATCCCAATGAGCACGTCAAACACACCAAGTCGTAAATCTCGCAAAATCGCCATCCGCTCCAATGTTTTAATATCGGAGTGGAGATATCGAACCTTAATGCCGACTTCCTTCATATAATCGGTCAAATCTTCAGACATCTTTTTCGTTAGTGTAGTGACAAGAACCCTCTCGTCCTTGGCTATACGATCACGAATTTCCCCAAGTAAATCGTCTATCTGGCCCTTCGTGGGACGAATTTCGATAATTGGATCTATCAGTCCAGTAGGGCGGATGATCTGCTCAACTACCGTCGGACAGTGTTCAAGCTCATAGGGACCTGGTGTCGCAGATACGAAGACTAGCTGCCTCGCCTTCTCCTCGAACTCTTCAAACTTCAAAGGCCGGTTGTCCTTAGCAGACGGCAAGCGGAAGCCATGATCAACAAGCACAGATTTACGGGCCTGGTCACCATTGTACATGGCGCGTACTTGAGGAAGCGTAACGTGAGATTCATCTATGACGATCATATAATCTTCTGGAAAGAAATCCATAAGCGTATACGGAGTTGCCCCACGCTCTCGGAAGGTCATCGGACCAGAATAATTCTCGATTCCAGAGCAGAAGCCCATCTCTGCCATCATTTCCAGATCATAACGGGTCCGTTGCTCTAATCGTTGAGCCTCCAACAGCTTTCCTGCATCTCTAAGCTCAACAAGCCTTTCTTCTAGCTCTCGTTCAATATTAACCATCGCGCGTTTCATCTTCTCTTCACCGGTTACGAAGTGAGAACCTGGAAAGATAATAACATGCTCACGCTGACCAGTAATTTCACCAGTCAGAACATCGATTTCCGTAATGCGCTCAATCTCGTCCCCGAACATCTCAACCCGAATCGCTGAATCCGCTCTGGATACCGGAAATATCTCGATGACATCGCCGCGTACTCGAAACGTTCCCCGCACAAAATTCAAGTCATTGCGGTCATATTGTATATCAATGAGCTTATGCAAAATATCATTCCTTGATCGCTCCATCCCAACTCTTAAGCTGAGACGCAAATCCCGGTATTCCTCTGGCGAGCCCAAGCCGTAAATACAAGAGACGCTGGCTACGATAATAACATCTCGTCTTTCAAACAGAGACGCAGTCGAGGAATGTCGCATCTTATCAATCTCATCATTAATACTTGAATCCTTCTCAATGTAAGTATCCGTAGATGGAATGTAAGCCTCTGGCTGATAGTAATCATAGTAGCTGACGAAGTATTCTACCGCATTGTCCGGAAAGAACTCCTTAAACTCGCTACATAGCTGCATAGCCAACGTCTTGTTATGTGCAATAACAAGTGTTGGCTTATTAACCTTGGCGATAGTCTGTGCAATCGTAAATGTCTTACCCGTGCCCGTTGCCCCAAGTAAGGTTTGATGCTTCTTCCCTTCTAGAATACCCTCTGCCAATTGCTTGATTGCCCCAGGCTGATCCCCATCCGGTGAATATTCAGATACCAGTCTAAAGGGCTTATGCTCCACGTCCGAAATGGCCATAACCGACCTCCCATATCGCTTAATCGTATACACAAACAAAAAAAACAATATAATAACAAAGTCATTTTTAACAGAATGTGTGTTCCCATATATTATATCGTTTTACCCCTACCTCGTCAAAAGGAGTTAGCATCCATTTCTGCACGACAAAGGACTTTTATTTACAAAAATGCTCATGCAGAAATTGTTGTTTTACGGCAACAATTACCCACTTTGTGATACGATAGGGGAAAAGGCATCTCCGTCCTTCCAACAACAGGCATGTGCGCGAAATCGTCGCATTGTGTGTTGTACATAGAACGGAGGCAGACAGGGAGAGTTAAATATGGGGTTATTTGATTTCATTAAAGGCCAATTTATAGAGGTCATAGAGTGGCTGGACGATAAAGGGGTTCTCGTTCACCGTTTTCCTGCTTACGACAATGCGATTAAGATGGGTGCAAAGCTCATCGTGCGCGAATCCCAAGCTGCTATCTTCGTTAACGAAGGTCAGATTGCCGATGTATTCGGACCAGGCACCCACACTTTAAGCACTCAGAACTTACCTGTTCTTACCGCTTTGAAATCGTGGAAATACGCCTTCAATTCTCCATTTAAATCGGACGTCTATTTCCTAAACCTAGCTACCTTTACCGACTTGAAATGGGGAACGACAAATCCAGTCATTATGCGTGATCCCGAATTTGGTATTATTCGTATTCGCGGATTCGGGAATTATTCAATTAAGATAAATGACCCTACCCTATTTCTTACAGAAATATTCGGTACTAAGCAGGAATTTACGACTTCAAGCATTACTGGATTTCTGAAATCCATTATCGTTTCCGGCATTAGCGATCTGCTAGGAGAATCAAAAATTCCCGTCGCCGACTTAGCAAGCTCATATAATGAATTGAGTCAATTGGCGACTACTCGTCTACAGCAGCATTTCACAGCAATAGGTCTCGCACTCACAAGTCTGACGATTGAGAACGTATCATTGCCAGAAGAAGTAGAAAAAATGATCGATCGGAAATCTTCAATGAATATCGCTGGAAATCTTGATAACTACATGAAATATCAAACTGCTGAGGCGATTCGTGAAGCTGCCAATAACGATAGCGGAGGCGTTGCTGGTGCTGGAGCAGGACTTGGAGCCGGGATGGCAATGGGACAAATGATGAGCCAGATGATTAACAATAGACCCGCTGAGTCGCAACCAAATCCAACACCGCCGGTGCAATCCGATTCCCATCCGCAGCAACAGCCAAGCGGCAAAAAGTTTTGTTCCGAGTGCGGAAGTAAGCTCTCCGAGAATGCCAAATTCTGCTCCGATTGTGGGAGCAAAACATAGCGGAGGCGCTTATGAGCACCCAATCGACAGCAATAAGATTTCCATGCGCAGGCTGTGCAGGACCCATGGTATTCGACACCGAAAGCCAGAACCTGAAATGCCAATACTGCGGATCAGAGCAAACAATCGATAGTATTCAGGAGCAGCCCAAAGAGCACCCTTTCGACAGTGAGAATGAAGATATTAATGAACTGCATAATTGGGGCACTGAGCAACAGGTTATTCACTGCGAGAGCTGTGGCGGGGAAACCTTGATCCCTATCGGTCAGACAACATCGCAATGTGTTTTCTGCGGGTCTCCCAAGGTTCTCGCGCAGGACAATACGGGTAGCATAAGGCCTGAATCGATTATTCCGTTTCAGCTGTCACGAGACGATGCTCTAGCTTCCTTCGCGGCATGGAAACGAAAAAAATGGTTTCTTCCTAATTTATTTAAGCAGCAGAATGTTAGTTCACAGTTAAACAGTATCTACATTCCCTATTGGACGTACGATACCGATACGTATTCCGTCTACTCAGCTGAAGTTGGCATCTATCATTACCGCACGGTCACGCGAACGCGGATGGTCAATGGTAAATCGGAAACCTACACAACTACAGAACGATATACAGTGTGGCATTCCACCCACGGGGATTATGATAAATGGTTTGATGATATCCTAATCCCCGCATCCGGCCACTATGATAAAAATTTGCTTCACAAGCTGGGCGATTTCAACCTTAGCGCTCTTCACAATTACAAACCTGAATATTTAAGCGGCTATATATCTGAGCGTTATTCCATCTCCCGTGAGCAAGGCTGGAAGGAAGCGCAAAGTGTGGCAGATGAGCAGCTGGAGTCCGCCATTAAAGCTCAAATCGGCGGCGATGAAATTCGTAGATTGAACATTCGGACCTCCTACAGTGATATCACGTTTAAGCACTTATTGCTCCCGGTTTGGAATGCTAATTATACTTACAAATCGCGTCCCTATTATTATATGGTCAATGGACAGACCGGAACGGTATCTGGTCATGTCCCTCGCAGTGCTTTTAAGATCACCATGTTTGTACTACTATGTCTTGGTATTGCCGGAGTAATCCTACTTTTTATTATGAATCAACAAGTCAGCATACCAGAGTAGAAATAAGGGCTGTCCCAAAAGTGAATTTTAAGATCACCTAAGGAATAGTTCACTTTCATTAAAAATGACGTTCAAACGAAAAGGTGTTGGTACAGGAGGTGATTCCTGTGCCAACACCTTTCGTTTTTGATTAATTGCTGCTTGCTTTAGCAGATTATGCGCAAGCGAAAGCCAACCACCCTCTAGGCTAACCTGTGGAAGGCGGTACTAGCTGGTTTTTGTATTTTCACTATCTTTAATCGATGAGAAAAAGAGGGGAAGTATCTCCTGTAGGAGCGGAGCGTGTGCCTTTGGAATCGTGAAATCTCCTTGTTACGAGTTTACCCATTCAGATTTCACGATTCCAACCCGGGGTCCCCGTAAAGTATTCGGAAATGACTACTAAGCTTATCTTCACTTTACGGGGTGGAGCAAGCACCCGGAAGGAGATATTTCCCCGCAAAAAACTATAATCGATAGACATAGCAAGAGGCTGCCCCATAAGTTATCTTATAAGACAGCCCCTTATTAAAACTTTCGTACCCTGCTAGTGTCCAAGAACCTTTAATCCAATAACAGCACTCACGACAAGACCGAGGAAAAAGATTCTACGGATTTGGCGGGATTCTCCATAGAACAGCATTCCAACGACTGTCCCGCCTACCGTACCAATCGCCGTCCATATCGCATATGCTGTGCCCATAGAGATGGAGTTCATAGCAAAGGACAATAATATAAAACTTATAGCGAATCCCCCAAGAAGCAGAAGTATACTTAATGCATCTTTCTTATCTTTCAAACGATTTATCCCAAGCACGCCTACAACCTCGAACAATCCTGCGAATACAAGTAAAATCCATGCCATTACTTCTCCACCTCCTGCACGGTAGCTGTGGTAGACATCTTAAGTCCTGCTATCCCAATAATCATGATAACAATCAGAACTAATTTACTTACATCAAAGGGAACATTATAGAAAATAGATTCTGCCAATACCGTTCCCGCTGCACCAATACCTGTGAATACAGCATAAGTCGTTCCTACGGGTAGTGTACGGGTAGAATAAATCAAGCCCAAGAAGCTCAATATGACTCCAATGATAGTTAATGTCCATTCCCATACTGTAGTAGAATTTTTCAGACCTGATACCCATCCTATCTCACACAAACCTGCAATTCCGAGCAGTAACCAATAACGATTCATGCTGCACACCTCCGGCTTCTATTTTGTCCAATCAACATACCAAACTCTCTTCCTATAAGGGATATAGGAACATTAAGACAGCAAAAAAACCCGAGAGCATCGCAGACCCCACACAACGTTGTACGCTGCATAGAGCCTTCATCGATACTCCCGGGTTTTTATCCCGCCGTGTACATCCTTGCCTAAGCAAAGGGATGCGCTCTCTCTCGGACCGATCCGGTACAAATGATGTACCGTGGAACCCTAGAAAGCCTTTTTCCTGATGATGTCATTCCAAAATACTGTATATCGTATGTGAAAGTCAAGGTTTTTTTTGATAATGAATGCTGCGTGGAGGAAGCCCTGGGTCCTCTTCTGGCTCCTCCAATTCGGCTGCTGCTAATACGGATTCTTCCGCCGCTGCAAGCTCTTCTGCTGCTTGAGCAGCTTGTCTGCGAGCGAGCATCGTCGGTGAATTTCCAAGCCTTCTGGCTCCTGCCTCTCTCAAGCCTTGCCAGATAGAAGCAGAACGAGGAGCAGCCACAAATTCCACATCCTCGTCCGGTGCCATAATCAATCCTAGCTGATAATGTTCACCTTCATAGCGTGCGCGTTGTAGAAACTTAATGTGCCCGTCTCGGTTTACAACCTCTAGCTTACAGAAGGCTGCTTGTCTTTGCATAGCCGCATGCAATTGCTCCTTGTTCCTGACAACCGCTCCATTGACCTTCTTGATTAACTCACCGGGTTGAAACCCGAGCTCAGATGCAGGTGTATTCGGCAGCACTGCTAGCACTTTCACGCCTTTCCCATCTTGAGAGTATAGTTGAACCCGACCATTCTCCCTCGAACGGCTAAACCACAACAACCCTTCATGCAGCACAAATGCCGCAATAGCAGTAACCACAACAAGCGGTGACCAGTATTTAGTCCCAACTGCCAACGCCGCAATAACAGCCCCATAAATCATGAGTGTATTTCCAGAAGCACGTGCTTTTTCCTCCGGCCAGAAAGCAGAAGTCCGATCACTGAAGCCGATCAACACCGGAAAAGCCAACAGGCTCCATGCTACACCCTCGCCCCCTCCACCAAATAGAGGTATCCAAGGCAAAGTAAAGCCGTCAGATGCCGCAGGGATGAGCCAGAGAAGTGGAATCGGCCATACTCCAGTTAGCGCATAAGCTCCCATCGGCTTGCCCCTCTTCCCTAAGAGGAACAAAGGAATCGCTTGCTTAGAACCCTGCAAACGTACAAGGAAGCCTTCAGCAATGTGCAGAATACCAGCAAGAAAAAGCAAACCTGGAACATCGATCGCAGAAAGTATTCGCAGCGACTCTGCTAACACACCTTCCGTTCCCTCTATACCTGTCCAGCTAGACAAAGCTTGAAGCAAGCCCAAAGCACCCGCCGCATACGCAAGGCATATATATCGCAAGCGGAATAGAGCCAATATCCCCATTGCTATCCATATAAACATTAAAGTCTCAGAAGTAAACCCGGAGCCCGCACCAAGCCCAACGAGAGATAACACAATACCGACAATAACACCGGCTATTAATCTTGTCAGTGTTAAGTATGCTGCTCCGTACAATCGGACATGGAACAATTTACGCTGTAACGTAACACCCATGCGTGCATGCAACCATACTAGAGCGATCGCAATATAGAAATACGGGAACGTGAATAAGGCCAATGAGGCTTGTCCTGCCTCCCGCAATACATTCAACAGAGGATCCACTCGCCCCTCCCCTTTCGATAAAAAGGAAGTTGACCTAAGGTCAACCTCCTAAGTATTCGACAGTGGACAGAAAATTCCTTCAAGCAGTAACTGCTAAGATAAGGCAGCAATCATATCCCTCGCCTTAGCAAGTGCTGCTTGCCACTGCTTATCGAATTCGGGATTATCATGCAAGTTCTTATTGAGGAGCTCTTCTAAACGTTGCGCCGTTGAACCATCTACTTCTCCGCTAACAACTAGCTTCTCACGCTTCTGAAATGCTTCCAATGCCGCTTTCGTCGCCTGGCTGAAATAGCCATCCTTGCGGTCTGCTGGAAACCCTACACCTTCCATAATGTTCTGAAGGTTCCTAATGGCATCCCCAGTCATATCAAATTTGAGTACAATATCCCGAGGCAATTTTGAGGAAAAGAAATATCCCGGCTGTGAGACCGTTATATCTGGATTTATCCCTTTTTCATGAATCCATGTCCCATCAGGTAATAACCATTTATTAACCGTTAGCTTAACCATGCTACCATCGCCAAGCTCATCCCTAAACAGCATCTGAACCGTTCCTTTGCCATAAGTAGTTTCACCTACTAGAAGGGCATTAGCTGATTGTTGCAACGCTCCTGCAAGTATTTCAGCTGCACTGGCGCTACCTTTATTTATAAGGACAACCAGTGGCCATTTTTTACCGTTCTTAGCCCCGTTGGGAGCATAATCTACTTTATGCTTGCCATCCTTATATTCGTACTGAACGATTGACTGACCTTTCTCCACGAACTGATCAGCAACATCGATTACCGATTCTAGCAAGCCCCCAGGATTATTACGCACATCAATAACAAGCGCCTTCAAGCCTTTGCTCTCCATGAGTTTAAGCTCATTTTGCACTTGTGTGGCGGTGTCCCCATTGAATTGGTTAATCCATAAGCGCCCAACACCGTCAGACCCTAATTCGGAATTCACGATCTGTAAATCTATCCGGTCTCGAACCAGCTCCAGATCTAATGGTGTCGTTGTTCCTTCTCGTCGAACCTTAAGCTTTGCCTTCGTTCCCTTAGGACCACGAATTTTGTTCTTCGCCTCGCTCAAAGCTACATTTTCTAAGCTCTCTCCATTTACAGAAAGCAGAATATCCATTGGCTGTAATCCCGCTTTTTCCGCCGGAGACCCTCTAATCGTTGTTTCTACAACTATCATTCCGTTATCCGTTCTGAGCGTCACACCAATTCCCATGAACACGCCTTGAAGCGCCTCATTAAACTGTTCCGATTCCTCTCGGGATTTGTAAACAGAAAAAGGATCATGCAGCGATTCAACCATCCCATGAATGAGACCATCAAGCAGCTCTTTACGATCCATCTTGAAAATAAACCGATGCTCAATTAAATTTAATGCCTTATTTACTTTATCTATTTCATCCTGCCGCAATCCTCCGGCAATAGGGGAATTTACGCCCTCTTGTCGGTTTGAGGATTTAAAGTCCCAGTCTGGCAGCTCAATAAAGGCATAAGTCGCTATACTCGCTGCTATTGTTGTTAGCAATGTTATCGCCAACACAGTGCGACCTCTAAACCACACGTAAGCCACACTCCTATAATAATATAATGATGACTAACCACTTTATGTAAAAACAGCTGTCTCCCGACAATGCATCGGGGGGAGCAGCTGTCCCTCTTGATGTTATTTCAAATAGGGCGCAGGATTAACCTGTTCGAAATTTTTGCGAACTTCGAAATGCAGATGATTACCGGTAGATTGGCCTGTTGAGCCTACTAAGCCGATCTTCTCACCTCTTTTGACCGTCTCGCCCTCTTTTACAAGTATACTGCTCAGATGTCCGTAAAGTGTCAATAAGTCGCCGCCATGATCAATTACGATGCAGTTGCCGTACCCGCTGTAAGTTCGAGCGATAGTTACAACCCCTGTCTCAGCAGCATACACTGGCGTTCCTTTCGGTGCAGCCATATCCAAACCAGCGTGAAACGCCTTCTTGTGCGTAATTGGATGATTGCGGTAACCAAATTCTGACGAAAGCTGATATTCTGATTTCAAAGGCACACCTAGCTTGCCGCCCTTATAGTAGTTCTTAATCCGGTTTTTCTTCGCTTCTAGAGCAGAAGCTTGCTTCGCAAGCTCTGTAAGCTGCTTCTCTGATTCTTCACTGATTTCTTCCAAACTCTCAATTTCCTTGGAAAGCTTGGAGATCATCACTTCTTTATCCCGCTCATCCTGCTCCAGCTGTGCCTTCTGGACTTCCATCTCAGCATAAAGCGCCTTAACTTCCTCCAGATCTTTCTCTAGCTGGACTTTCTTCTCGGCGACTTCCTCTGAATATCTCTTCTTCGCATCTGCAATGGTGCGGTCCTGCGATGCAATAGACTCCACAGCGTCGAAACGGTTCAAGAAATCAGAAAAGCTGGCCGAGCTAAGCAAAACGTCCAAATAGGAGACAGGGCCTTCTACATAAGCCATACGAACCCGTGAATCCATCAGCTCTTTTCGATTATCCCGTTGCTTAATGGAATCCTCAAGCACTTTACCAGTCTCATATAGCTTCTTCTCAGCAGTTTCAATTTTTCCTTGTGTTGATTCTAGTTTTTTATGAACCCCATCAATTCTGCCGAGCAAAGCTTCAATATCTTCCTTCGTCGCTTCCTTTTTCCCAGCCAGCTCTTTGACGTTCTTCTCTGCATATTTCTGGTTCTTTTGCGCCCGATCCATATCATCCTTGAGCTTCTTAAGATCTTTATCAATTTTCTCGATTTCGGATAAAGCTTGTCCGTTATAGGGCTGTGTAATTAGACCGACTGCCAATAACATCGCTATGAGCAGTAATAATTTGTTTCTCACAAATATCCTCCTTCGGAAAAGTGTTCAACTTATCCAAATATAGGTTAATGGAAATACAAAATGACTAACCACTTCATGTAAAAACAGCCGTCTCCCGACAATGTGTCGGGGGAGCAGCTGTCCCTCTTGATGTTATTTCAAATAGGGCGCGGGATTAACCGGTTCGGAATTTTTACGGACTTCAAAATGCAGATGATTACCGGTAGATTGGCCTGTTGAGCCTACTAAGCCGATCTTCTCGCCTCTTTTGACTGTCTCGCCCTTCTTTACAAGTATACTGCTCAGATGCCCGTAAAGTGTCCATAAGCCACCGCCATGATCAATAATGATGCAGTTGCCATACCCACTCCAAGATTGAGCGATAGTTACAACCCCTGTCTCAGCCGCGTACACTGGCGTTCCTTTCGGCGCAGCCATATCCATACCCGTGTGAAGCTTCTTCGTGTGTGTAATTGGATGAATGCGGTAACCGAATTCTGACGAGAGTCGATATTCTGATTTCAAAGGCATTCCTAGCTTACCGCCCTTGTAATAGTTCTTAATCCTGTTTTTCTTCGCTTCTAAAGCTGAAGCTTGCTTCGCGAGCTCTGTAAGCTGCCTCGCTGATTCCTCACTGATTTCTTCCTTCTCCTCAATTTCCTTGGAAAGCTTGGAGATCATCACTTCTTTATCCTTCTCATCCTGCTCCAGCTGCGCCTTCTGGGTTTCCATCTCGGCATAAAGCGCCTTAACTTCTTCCAAGTCCTTCTCCCGCTGGATTTTCTTCTCGGCGACTTCCTCAGAATATCTCTTCTTCGCATCTGCAATGTTGCGGTCCTGTGATGCAATAGACTCCACTGCGTCGAAGCGATTCAAGAAATCAGAAAAGCTTGCTGAGCTAAGCAAAACGTCCAAATAGGAGACAGGTCCTTCTACATAAGCCATACGAACCCGTGAATCCATCAGCTCTTTTCGATTGTCCCGTTGCTTAATGGAATCCTCAAGAACTTTGCCAGTCTTATATAGCTTCTTTTCAGCAGTTTCAATTTTCCCTTGTGTTGATTCGAGTTTTTTCTGAACCCCATCAATTCTGCCAAGCAACTTTTCAATATCTTCCTTCGTCGCTTCCTTTTTCCCAGTCAGCTCTATAACGCTCTTCTCTGCATACTTCTGGTTCTTTTGCGCCCGATCCATATCATCCTTGAGCTTTTTAAGATCTTTATCAATTTTCTCAACTTCGGATAAAGCTTGTCCGTTATAAGGCTGTGTAATTAGACCGACTGCCAATAACATCGCTATGAGCAGTAATAGTTTGTTTCTCACAAATATCCTCCTTCGGAAAAGCGTTTAACTTATCCAAATATAGGTTAATGGAATTAATAGGTTATACCTTTAAGTATCTCCGAACAGAGATTGTACTGCCCCAGACTCCGAGGAGCGTGCCTAGTATGATAATCGTTCCACCTACCAGCAGTCGAACCTCAGATAACGTTGAGAATTCAATCATATACAAGCCAATGGTGGCACTTGCTGTATTTACTAGCTGTGAGTATCCATATAACAAAATTGCAGCGCTTATAAAAGACCCGCTAAAGCCGATGATCGCACCTTCGATAAAAAATGGCCAACGTATGAAGTTGTTTGTAGCTCCGACAAGCTTCATGATGGAAATCTCACGGCGACGGGCTATGATGGTCATTTTAATCGTAGTTGATATGAGGAACATGGCCATGATTGCTAATCCTAGTACGATCAAAAATCCGATATTACGGACTGCGTTTGTAATACTAAACAGCTTCTGGATCGTGTCTTTACCGTATTTAACCTTAGTAATCGATTTATCGGGATCTGTTAAATTAATGGCCTCAACCTGTTTAGCAATAAAGGCGATTTTTTGTGGATCGAAAGCTTCAATCTCGAAGCTATCTGGCAACGGATTGTTCTCATTCTCATAGCCTTCTAACGCTGCCTTGCCGTCTTCTCCCATACTTTCACGAAACCGCTTCAAGCCTTCCGCTTTAGGTACGAAGGTGACTGCCTTAACTTCTGGTATTCGCTTAATTGTTCGCTCAATTTCTTCTGCCTTTTGTTGGGTAGTTTCTAACTGAAGGTAGACATTGATTTGAACTTGGTTGTCCAATTGGTCAGCAAGCTTATTCACATTCATAACTAATAACATAAAGATTCCGAGGATAAACAAGGAAACGGCAATTGAACTCACAGAGGCAAATGTCATCCAGCCATTGCGGCCCACGTTTTTGAAGCCTTCGCGAATATGCCGGGAAAGGGTGCTAAATTTCATAGCCGTATTCCCCTCTCTGCTGATCACGAACGATGCTTCCCTGTTCTATCGCTATGACACGTTTACGAAGTGTATTTACAATCTCTTTGTTGTGAGTGGCCATAACAATTGTCGTACCGCGGAAATTGATTTCTTCGAGTAAATTCATAATGCCCCATGATGTCTCGGGATCCAGGTTCCCTGTTGGCTCATCCGCTACAATTACAGCAGGACTGTTGACGATAGCCCGGGCAATCGCTACACGCTGCTGTTCTCCCCCTGAGAGCTGGGCAGGCAGGCTGTTTATTTTATGTTTAAGGCCTACAAGCTCCAAAACTTCCAATGTACGACGACGGATTTGCTTCCGCGGCGCTTCAATAACTTCCATTGCAAAGGCCACATTATCAAACGCCGTCAATTTAGGTAGCAGCTTATAATCTTGAAAAATAACCCCAATGTTACGACGGACGTACGGAATTTTACGATGCTTAAGCTTACCTATATTAAAACCATTTACGGAAATTTGTCCTTTGGTCGGCACTTCTTCCCGGTAGATCAACTTCATGAAGGTTGACTTCCCTGCACCAGAAGGTCCAACTATGTACACGAATTCGTTGCGATCAATGAGAACGTTTACGCCCTGAAGCGCCGTTGTTCCATCGGCATAGGTCTTCCAGATATCCTGTAATTCGATCACGGTATCACTTCCTGTTAAGATTCAGACTTTAGTTACTTCGACATCATGCCTGATATTCCTCTCTTTGTCGATCTTTTTCCGAGGAAATATGTCGGCTTATAAACTGCGAGCCTATAATGGGCTTGGGCTGCAGGTAAATTTTAAGAATTTTTTAATCTTCGAGCAAAACGAACTGAGAGAAATGTTGTATATATAGTTAGAAACATTTGTAAAAGGATTTGTGCAAGCCAGAAAGGGGATTCGATATGAAAAAGGGATTATTACTTACATTCTTTCTCGTACTTGTTGTTGCTGGGGCAGGGGTTGGAGGAACAATCTACTATGGGAGTGACACGACGCTTCCTGACCGCTTTATTGTTTCCGACCTTGAGCTAGGAGGTCAGTCACCGGATGCGGCGTTGAGAGCAATTCAGACTGAGTTAACGGAAGCGGAAAATACCACGATTACTTTTATCCCACCTGATAAGGAAGGCTCGTTCTCGAGCACCTCTATTCCGGAAACAACCTGGACTCTTAAGCAGCTTGGGATGACAATAGAAGCTACAGATGCTGTAAAGGCAGTGCAAGAATATCGAGACGCGTCTTTGTGGGATCGTGCAGTCATGCGCTATCGTAAAAACACAAAAACGGATTTCGAAATTAATGTCTCATGGGATGATGAGATATTGCGTAAAAAAGTAGCTTCCTCATGGGGCAATGTAGCTGGAACTCCTTCTAAGGAGGCAACTCGAATAATTAATGACCAAGACGAGGTCGTCTATACTCCCGAAGTCATTGGAACAAAGCTGGATATCCCTTCACTGCTAGCTACGATAAAAACTTTCAAGCCTAAGAGCTTGTCTATTCAATCCGATGTTGGGAACGTGCGGAATCACACTGTGACACTGCCCATTCTGGAATCTATTCCTGAGGTTACTGTAGCCTCCTTGAAGGAAGAAGGCATCAGCCGTAAGCTGATCGAGTTCACTACGGCCTTTACGACAAGCGGTGAAGGTCGCTCTCACAACGTGACGGTAGCCGCAAAAGCCTTGAATGAGACACTGCTCATGCCGGGCGAGATTTTCGAATATGGCAAAATTGTTGATAAGGCAGATAAGGAATTCGGCTACAAAGAAGCTCCTGTTATTCTTAAAGGCAAGCTGACTCCTGGCATCGGTGGAGGGATTTGCCAAGTATCGAGCACATTGTATAATGCGGCTTTGCTCACCGGATTGGATATTGTTGAACGCCGCAATCATTCTCTTGTCGTACACTATTTGCCTAAAGGACTCGATGCGACCTTTGCTGATGGCTTTGTTAATTTTAAGTTCCGTAATTCAACGGGTAAGCAATTATTGATACGTACTGTCGTTAAGGACAAAACCGTTACAGTTAAGCTTTTCGGAACAATGCCGGACAACGTCTCCTATCGGACGGAAACGGAGGAAGTAAAGGTTAATCAGCCGAAAATTGTTTATGTGGCCAACGATAAGCTGACTATAGGCAAGCAAGAAGTGCTACAGAAGGGCGAGCCTGGCTACGTCATCGAATCTTACCGGATCAAGCTAGTTAACGGCGAGGTTAAGGAACGCAAGAAGCTATCCAAGGACACTTACAGGACACAGGACTCTCTAATCGCTGTTAATCCGAACGATCCAAGGCTCAACCCTGAGGGAAGTACACCCTCTCCCGGTGCTACCCCTTCGCCTGGCTCGACCGAAGGTCCAGTAGAGCCGGTTTGAGGCTGAAGGGGGCGGACTTCCGATCGGGGCTGGGGCGCGAGCATCCGGTTACCAGGTTCCAATTCCCTCCCCCCCTTTTTTTCCCCACGGGGAATGGGGAGGGTCTGCGTGATTCTCAATACGATACGAAACATCGCTAATGTGCGCTTAGGACAATTACAATGTGCTGATAACAATGAAAAACATTCTACTTGGCGGTTGAATGAAGCTGTAGACGCCAAAAGTGCATTAAGTACGGTCATAAACATCGTTAACTCCACAAACTAACAACGCATTTAGTCCAATAGAGATGAAATACATCGTACTTCCGTTTACGCGCCATGAAAGGTTGTTGGAGATGGTCGAAGTAATCCATTGCTAGCCGCAAAACCAAGTAACTCTGTCTCAAAACTACACAAGTGGTGGAAATTAATCTGGCGGAACTCTCTACTCGGTACTTAAACACACCAATGATATGGAATTAGTCGAGATGACAGCTCAACTCCGCTACAAACCACACCAATGACGGGGATTTAGTCGGGCTCACCGCTCTATTCTGCACCAAAACACACTAATGTCGGAGAGTTAGTCGGACTCACCGCTCTACTCTGCACCATAACACACCCATGACGGGGATTTAGTCGGGCTCACCGCTCTATTCTGCACCAAACACACCAATGACGGGGATTTAGTCGGGCTCACCGCTCTATTCTGCACCAAACACACTAATGTCGGAGAGTTAGTCGGACTCACCGCTCTATTGCACACTTGCACATACTAATGAAGAGGAGTTAGTCGGTTTGACACCAACGTGGGCTTATTATCGGTTTGGCAGCTCTATTCTGCACCAGACGTGCCACCTAGGGAGCTACAGCGACTTTAAGCTGGAGTTTTTTTGTAAGAGCTAAGAGTATGTTACTGGGTAAAGCTATAGGGAACCATCATGCGTGCCACTGGGGGGACTATAGTAATCGAGAGCGCTTAAGTTTGTAGGATCCGTGAGAATGTACCGCGCCGAGGAACAAAGAGGCTTGGGTTCCACCATCCAACAATATCTTACTAGATCGAGTGCTTAGGGAGAAAAACGAACATTAAGCATGAAGCGCTTAGGTCTTACCCTACCAGCACTGAACGCAGCAAGCTATGGTTAGCACAAATAACGCCCCGACATCCTTGAAGGATGTATCGGGGCGTTATTCGTCACTACTATTTAGGGAGGAGGCTTAGTCTAGCCCCGCTCCAATCCTGATTTCGCCTCGTACTCGGCTATCCATTGTGCGGTGTGCACTAGCTCGGCTTCAGCGCGAGCGATAGCTGCCGTTACTTGCGGCGTTGCCGTGCCACCGTAAACATTACGGGCATTAACGACCGCTTCTGGCTGCAGAACATCATAGATACGATCATCGAACAACTGAGAGAACTGCTTGAATTCTTCCAATGTCAGATCAAGCAGGAACTTGTTCTGCTGAATGCAATACAGAACAGTCTTGCCGATAACCTCATGAGCTTGGCGGAACGGTAAGCCTTTGTTAACGAGGAAATCTGCAATATCGGTAGCGTTCGAGAAGTCTTGGTCGACAGCGCGACGCATTTTGTCTTTGCGCACCTTCATCGTCTCTATCATTGAAGCAAACAGCTGAAGCGCTCCCTGCAACGTTTTAACGGTGTCGAACATGCCTTCCTTGTCTTCCTGCATATCCTTGTTGTAAGCCAGTGGCAGCGACTTAAGCACGGTCAGAAGACCTACTAGATTGCCATAGACACGTCCCGTTTTCCCGCGAACGAGCTCCGGTACGTCTGGGTTTTTCTTCTGAGGCATAATACTGGAGCCTGTGCAGAATGCATCATCTAGTTCAACGAATTGAAATTCAGTGCTTGACCATAGAATTAACTCCTCGCTTAGACGCGATAAGTGCATCATGATCAAGGAAGCGCCGCTTAGGAATTCCACGATAAAATCGCGGTCACTAACAGCATCTAGACTGTTTTCATAAACACGGCCGAAATTAAGCTGCTGAGCCGTAAACTGACGGTCGATTGCGAAGGTTGTACCCGCAAGCGCCCCTGCACCTAAAGGCAGCATGTCGATACGCTTGTAGCTGTCTTGCAGACGTTCAATGTCACGGCCAAACATGGACACGTAAGCCATTAAATGATGCGCGAACAGAATCGGCTGCGCACGTTGGAGATGCGTATAACCCGGAACGATAGTATCCAGGTTCTGCTTAGCTTGTCCAATAAGTGCGGCTTGCAGCTTATGTAGCTGATCCACAAACTCGACTACCCGCTTGCGCAGATACAAATGCATGTCCGTCGCCACTTGGTCGTTACGGCTACGGCCTGTGTGAAGCTTGCCGCCTACTGGTCCAATCTCATCGATCAATGCTTTCTCGATATTCATATGAATATCTTCATCAGCGATGAGGAATTCCTGTTCTCCGTTAACGATACGCAGGCGAACCTTTAACAATCCTTCCTTGATCTTCTCAACATCCTCGGAAGGAATAATGCCACATTGTCCTAGCATTGTTACGTGCGCTAAGCTGCCTTGGATATCTTCCTCAGCCAGCTCCTTATCGAACGTTATTGAAGCTGTATATTCTTCCACTAGCTGGTCGGTCTTCTTCGTGAACCGTCCGCCCCATAGCTTACTCATGTTTGGAATACCCCTCTCTGTTCGTGCTTATAACGGCAAAAGGGGAGCGCCGGTTAGCGAAGGTGCCTCCCGCATTGCCCCGCTAAGCGGGGGATGGTTTGGCAGGCTTCGCGCCCGGTTCTCCCTTTTGTCTGTATCAGTTAATGCCGGAGGCGCCAGTGACACCAGAAGAAACCTTCAGGCGCAGCGCGTTCAGGCGGATAAAGCCAGTAGCATCGCCTTGATCGTAAGCTTGCGTAGGGTCCGCTTCCATCGTTGCGATGTGCGGGTTGTAAAGACTAACTGGGCTTTTCAGTCCAGCGGCCATAATGTTACCCTTGTACAGCTTCAGACGAACGGTCCCTGTAACATTCTTCTGGCTCTCATTAACGAGAGCTTGAATAGCAATACGCTCAGGAGCAAACCAGAAGCCGTTGTAAACCAATGTACTATATTTAGAGATCAAGGAGTCGCGCAAATGCATGACATCGCGATCCATTGTCAGTGATTCCATTTTGCGATGAGCGGTGAAAAGAAGGCTGCCGCCCGGAGTCTCGTACACGCCACGGCTCTTCATACCGACGAAACGGTTCTCCACCATATCAACGCGTCCGACACCATGTTTGCCGCCGATTTCATTCAGCTTTTCCATTACTTCTAGTGGGCTCAAGCTTTCTCCGTTAATTGCTACGCAGTTTCCACCCTCAAATTCCAGCTCGATATATTCAGCTTCATCTGGAGCCTTCTCAGGAGAGACGCTAAGCACGTACATGTCTTCAACATCAGCAGCGCTGGAATCGAACCAAGGGTCCTCTAGCATGCCGCTCTCGAAGCTAATGTGCAACAAATTACGATCCGTGGAATACGGCTTGGAAGCAGAAGCTTGAACTGGAATGCCATGCTTCTCTGCATAAGCAATCATCTCTGCACGGCCTGGGAAAGCTTCGCGGAATGCTTCATCACGCCATGGCGCAATAACCTCAATGTTCGGAGTCAAAGCAGCAGCCGTTAGTTCGAAGCGAACCTGATCGTTTCCTTTGCCCGTAGCACCATGAGCGATAGCTGTTGCACCTTCTGCAAGAGCAATTTCCACCATGCGCTTCGCAATTAGAGGACGAGCAATACTGGTTCCTAGCAGATACTGACCTTCATACAGCGCGCCCGATTGAAACATCGGGTAGATGAAGTCTTTAGCAAACTCAGCACGAAGATCATCGATGTACACTTTAGAGGCGCCTGTCTTAAGCGCTTTTTCCTCCAAGCCATCTAATTCATCCTTCTGTCCGATGTCAGCAGTGAAGGTAATAATTTCCGCATCGTATGTTTCTTTGAGCCACGTCAGAATGACCGAGGTATCTAGTCCGCCAGAGTAGGCTAGAACGATTTTATTTTTTGCCATGATGGGGTGAAAGCTCCTTTAGAATAAATTGTGCAGCTAGTTATGTCACGTCTATATTACAGCTGTCGATCCGCTGCGAGATTACTTCCCTATTCCATAGTAGCTGCATTAGATGTTGCTCCTACATTATCGCTGCCATGACGGCTTTCTGCGCATGTAGGCGGTTCTCGGCCTCATCGAAAATAACAGAATGCTTACCGTCAATTACGCCTTCGGATACTTCTTCCCCGCGATGAGCAGGCAAGCAGTGCATGAACAGGTAATCAGACTTGGCATATTCAGCTAGTTTCTCATTAACTTGATAGTCCTTAAACGCCTTCTCGCGTTCCTGCTGCTCTTCCTCAAAGCCCATGCTCGCCCATACATCTGTATAGATGATATCGGCGCCTTCAACAGCTTCACGAGGGTCTCGTAAAATATCTACACGACCGCCCGTTTGATCAGCAGCTTCTTTAGCCAACTGAATGATGTCTGTTGCAGGCTCATATCCAGCTGGAGATGCGCTAGTGAAGTGCATTCCGAGCTTAGCCGCGCCCATCATCAAGGAATGAGTCATATTATTGCCATCACCAATGTAGGCGATCTTAAGGCCTTCCAGCTTCCCCTTCATCTCGAGCACTGTCTGATAGTCAGCCAATGCTTGGCAAGGGTGTGACTGGTCGGACAAGGCGTTAATAACAGGGATCGTTGCACCCCGCGCTAACTCAACCACGTTACGGTGACCGAAAGTACGGATAATAATACCATCTAAGTAGCGAGACATCGTTTGAGCTGTATCGCGAATGGTTTCTCCGCGGCCCATCTGAATATCATTTTTGCTAAGAAATAGTGCCTGACCGCCTAATTGATACATTCCAACCTCGAAGGAAACCCGAGTACGTGTCGACGATTTCTCAAAAATCATACCCAGTGATTTACCTTTGAGCGGCTGGTAAACTTCTCCGGATTTGTGTTTACGTTTAATCTCAACGGCTAAATCCAATAGATAACGAATTTCTTCCGGTGAATAATCGATAAGGCCAAGAAAATCCCGCCCCTTCAATTGCAAAGCCATTTCTTCCAGGTTAGCTGCTGTTGTTGTCATAGCAACTCCTCCTTTTCCTTAAGGGCTAACGGACTTAACCGCCGCCTGTTCCGTTAACACGGCTGCAATCAAGCTGACCGCAGTATCGATTTCCTCATGAGTGACAAGTAAATTCGGGAGCAAACGGATTACGTTCGGACCAGCGGGTACAACAAGCAATCCACGATTATGCAGTTCTGCTATTAGCTCGGCAACAGGTCCATTGCACAATATACCAATTAATAACCCTTTGCCGCGAATTTGATCTACATTTGGCAAAGCGCTTAGCTTCTCTTCAAGCTGCGCGATAAGGTAAGTTGAAGCTTCTGCTGCCCGCTCTACCGCTTTTTCCTTCAGCATTGTTTCGATCGTTGCGACCACAGTAGCCATTGCGATCGGCGTGCCTCCAAAAGTAGTCGCATGCGCTCCAGGAACAAAAGCTGGCTTAAGATGTTCTTTAGCTAGCATAGCACCGACTGGGAACCCACTTGCAATTCCTTTGGCCAGTGTAAATACATCCGGTTCAACATCGTAATGCTCGTATGCGAAAAGCTTACCCGTACGTCCCATACCTGTCTGGATTTCATCCAAAATAAGAAGGATGCCATGACGATCACACAACGCGCGTACTTCCCTTAGGAAGTCTGGATCGACGGGAATAACGCCGCCTTCAGCTTGCACAAGCTCTAGCATGACAGCTGCTGTCTTGTCGTTCACTGCTGCTTCAAGAGCCGCAATGTCGTGAAGAGGTACGTGGCGGAAGCCCTCAGGCAACGGAAGAAAGCCCTCTTTTACTTTATCTTGACCAGTCGCAGTTAGCGTCGCTAGCGTACGACCATGGAAGGACTGATTAAAGGTAATGATTTCGTAACGATTCTCGCCCTTTACCTTCTGGAAATACCGGCGTGCGATCTTAATCGCCGCTTCATTCGCTTCCGCACCACTGTTACAGAAAAACACAGCGTCAGCGCAGCTATTGTCAACCAGCAAACGAGCCGCTTTTTCCTGATTCGGGTTGCTGAACAGGTTGGATACGTGCCACAGCTGATCTAGCTGCTGAACAAGAGCATCCTTGACCGCATCCGGAGCATGCCCTAGATTCGTTACAGCTAAGCCGCTCATGAAATCAAGATATTCCTTCCCTTGATCGTCCCAGAGGCGGCTTCCTTTTCCCTTCACTAATGTGATTGGAAATCTGGCATACGTTGCAAACAGTGCGCTGTCACTCATCCCGATCTCTCCTTTGTTAAAAAAATTCTATTCTCTTACGATCCGGGTACCGATATTGCCTTCCGTTACAGCACGGCTTAGCACACGGGGAATCGAACCATCCACAATGAGCACTTCCTTAACATTGCCATGCAGGCAGCTCATCGCCGCTCGCACTTTAGGAATCATGCCGCCATATATTTCTTCACTTTGAATCATTTCTTCTATATCTGCAAAAGTAACCTGCTTAAGTACGACCTTCTCCCCGTTCACTGTTCGCATAATGCCGGGAACGTCTGTAACGACGATCATCGTATCTACACCAAGCTGGGAGGCAACTGCACCCGCGGCTGTATCCGCATTAATGTTGTAGCGCTGCCCTGCTTCATCGATACCGATTGGCGCTATAACGGGAAGATACCCCAATTCAATAATGCCTTTAATCAATGAAGCGTTCACTCCAGTAACCTCACCAACGAGCCCCACGTCATGAGCATTAGCGACTGGCTTCACCATAATGAGACTACCGTCAGTACCCGAAAGTCCAATCGACTTAGCCCCATTCTTTTGTAGCTTCCGCACGATCTCTTTGTTGATACGGCCTGCCAATACCATCTCCACGACGTCCAGCGTCGCTTCGTCCGTGACACGGAGCCCACCGACGAAACGGCTCTCGATTCCAAGCTTACCGAGTGTTTCGTTAATGGCAGGTCCTCCGCCATGAACAATTACAGGCTGGATTCCGTTCTCCTGCATCTCACGTAATTCCTCGAAAAAGGCATCGGGCAAAGCGGCTAACGTGCTTCCGCCGCATTTCATTACAAAATGTTGCTTGCTCATCAGTATCCGCTCTCCTTAAGTCCGATAGGCGGCGTTGATGCGCACGTAATCGTACGTTAGATCGCAGCCCCATGCCGTCGCTTGCCCGTTACCCATGTTCAGGTTGACGTTAATACCGACGGTATCGCCTTTTAAGTATTCCAATGCTATCTCCTCATCGAAGGGAATTGGCCGCGATTGCTCCAGCACCACAATGTCCCCGAGACGAATGTCTACTGTTCCTACGTTAACCGGCTGTCCTGCTCGGCCAATTGCTGCGATAATCCGTCCCCAGTTGGCATCAGCACCGAACACAGCCGATTTAACTAAGCTAGAGCCGATAATCGTCTTCGCGATCGCTTGCGCCGCATCGTCGCTATTTGCGCCGATTACTGTCGTCTCGATCAGCTTAGTTGCTCCTTCACCATCGCGCGCTATTGCTTTAGCAAGCTCCTCGCACACATGTCGCAAGCCGTCTACGAACGCTTCGAAGTCAGGATGGCTACGAGTAAGCTCATCATTTTCCGCTAATCCGCTTGCCATAGCCACTAACATATCGTTCGTACTCGTATCACCGTCTACCGTAATCATGTTAAAGCTAACATTCGTCACCTCACGCAATACCTCTTGCAGAAGAGGTGCCCCAATGAGGGCATCCGTTGTAACGAAGCCGAGCATTGTTGCCATATTCGGATGGATCATTCCCGAGCCTTTAGCTGCCCCAGCGATCGTAATCTGCCGTCCATTCGCAGTCAGCGAAACGCAGCTTACTTTCTTAACTAGATCTGTCGTCAGAATCGCTTGACAGAAATCGTCAGATCCTTGAATGTCAGCTCTCAGCTTAGCTGGAAGCTTCTCAATACCCGAGTTCACGCGATCCATCTTAAGTAATTCACCTATGACTCCCGTAGAAGCAACGGCCACCTGATTTTTACTTACACCCAGTGCTTCAGCCGCATTCGCTTGCATGGCTTGCGCATCCGCATCACCTTGAGCACCCGTACATGCATTCGCATTGCCACTATTAACAATTACAGCGCGAAGAATGCCATCTACACCCAATGCTTCTCGTGTCACCTGAAGAGGCGCTGCCTGAAACAAATTAGTTGTGTATACAGCAGCCGCAGTAGCCGGAACATCGCACACAATAACTCCAAGATCATGACGATCTGTTTTTTTCAAGCCGCAATGCAGGCCTCCAGCCTTAAAGCCTTTAGGCGTTGTAATGCCTCCGCCTTCTACGATCTCATAACGCTTATTTCCCATGATAGTCGGTCCGTTCCTCTCATCCGTGTATTAAGGGTACACCGGCGTGAACTGGAGTCCGAGAGATTCGTCCCAATTCATCATCAGATTCAAATTCTGAATCGCTTGACCAGCCGCGCCTTTAACTAAATTATCGATAACCGAAATGAATGTAATACGACCGGTTCTCTCATCGACAGAGAAGCCAATGTCGCAATAGTTCGTGCCGAACACTTCCTTCGTCGCCGGCCAACGCCCTTCAGGACGAATACGAACGAATTTGCGGCCTTCGTAAAACTGTCGATACAGCTCCACGAATTCAGCACTGGTACGCTTTTCAGTCAAGGTAGCGTACATCGTTGTCATAATCCCTCGAGTCATCGGTACCAGGTGTGTCGTGAACGTCGTAATAACCGGACGCCCCGCCGCCTCAGAGAGAACCTGCTCGATTTCGGGAGTATGCTGATGCTTATTTATTTTGTAAGCCTTGAAATTCTCATTGATTTCGGAATAGTGCGCAGTAAGGTTTAACCCTCTACCCGCCCCGGATACGCCAGACTTCGCATCGATGATGATGCTGTCAGCATTAATCCATCCCGCCTTCACTGCAGGGTATAAGCCCAGTAATGCAGAAGTCGTAAAGCAGCCTGGATTCGAAATAAAATCAGTTGTCGCCACTTCTCGTCCATACACTTCAGCCAAGCCATAAACTGCACGTTCCACAAGAGCTTGATCGGCAGGCTCATGTTTGTACCATTCCCGATAAACGTCACCTGACTTCAATCTGAAGTCACCGGATAAATCAATTACTTTAAGCCCTGCTTCCAAGAATTCGGGAGCCAGCTTCATACTAATGCCGTGAGGTGTAGCAAGAAAAACGACATCTGCTTTAGAACGAATGTTATCAACATCTATACCGTCCAGCAGGTCGGTACGGATTTCTGTTAAATGAGGAAAACCTTCAGCAATCGGGGTTCCTGCGTTAGAGGAGGAAATTACCGATGTGACGGTCACATTAGGATGTGATTGCAATAAACGAATGAGTTCGACGCCGCCATAACCGGTTGAACCGACGATAGCCGCGCGGATTTGATTTGATTTCATAAGAACTCCCCCAGACCTATAAAAGAAGTACAATCAATAATGAATAATCAAAAAATGAATGAAAGCTTCAATTCTTCTTTGGTCAAACCATCCTTATTGTACATAATAACGTGTCCGAATGAAAGCCAATAAATTGGCCTAGGAATGACTGCTTCTATGCAAGTCATAAGCTTAACCCGAAATAAGAATATGTATTATTATACATCGTATGTATTAATTATTCAATCCCTACATGACATCATGACGATGATCGTAAAAACCTTCCCCTAATACTTCAGCAGCATTAGTAATAATGACGAAAGCATCTGGATCAGCGTCGCGGACAAGCAGTTTAAGCCGCACAACTTCATTCTGGCCCACAACGGCCAGTAACACTGGACGGTCATCCCCAGTGTAGCCTCCAACACCCTGAAGCTTGGTTAATCCCCTATCCAGCTCGTGCAGAATCGCATTCGCCACCTTATCCGGATGCTTGGATATAATAAA
Source organism: Cohnella abietis (assembly GCF_004295585.1). Classification (NCBI taxonomy): domain Bacteria; kingdom Bacillati; phylum Bacillota; class Bacilli; order Caryophanales; family Paenibacillaceae; genus Cohnella; species Cohnella abietis. The sequence continues at coordinate 6,241,209 of NZ_AP019400.1, forward strand.
GGCCGCTTTAGAGGTCTGAAAGCCTGTCTGAATAATATCTATCGTTTTGCTTGTTGCGAATAAGCCGATTAGCGCATACAGCGCATTTTCCAGCGAGATGAATATTCCTGCCGCAAAAATAACGAGTCCATCAAGCATCGCTATTGCAAGACCTAATCTTATTCCCATGACTCTATGCATAATTTGTGCGGCTAAATCAAGGCCTCCCGTTGAACCCCTTCCTCGGAACACGAGTCCAAGACCCAGACCAACTCCAAGCCCCCCATAAAGAGAGGCTAGAAGAGGATCATGGGTCGGAGGTGTCCAATGGGCAGTTAGAAGAACGAACAGCGGCATAACAACAGAGCCTATAGCTGTTTTGATCCCAAACCGTTTGCCGAGCACCAGAAAACCAGCAATAAATAGCGGGATGTTAAGTGCCCACTGCGTGTAAGCAGGCGGAATTCGAGTAAAAGTGTTCAGAATAACGGAGATCCCTGAGACACCACCCGAGGCTATACGATTTGGCAGTAAGAACAGGTTAAAGCTCGCTGCTATTACAAATGCTCCGACCAGCATTGCCGAGTAGCTGAACAAAGCCCTCACCCAAGGCGCATACTGGGGAATGACACGTTTGTTAATCGTTGTCGTTGGCATCATCGGTGGTTTCTTGCCGCTGGCCGTCATGAGCATTCCTCTTCCCTATTCATTCTGAATAGCAAGCATAAACAATTTTCGCTGTCTCAGAGTTAGCGAATGATTGTTTATGTCGGAGGCTATTCAGAAGTGGATAAGCGTGCAACTTAGACATTCTGAATAGCCAAGAAAAACTTCTCACACTAAATCAGTGCAAGAAGTTTAAGGTTATACTGTATGCATTTTATTGCCCTTCAGGCTGCTTGATCTGGTTACGGAGGTATCCATCGATAAAGGAATCAAGATCGCCGTCCATAACAGCGCCGACGTTCCCTGTTTCCACCGATGTCCGGTGATCCTTGATCATGCTATACGGATGGAAAACATAGGAGCGAATTTGGCTGCCCCATGCGATATCCATGTGCTCACCGCGAACCTCGGCCAATTCCTTCTGCTGCTCTTGGATCTTCAGCTCATAGAGCTTGGACATAAGCATCTTCATCGCCTTTTCTCGGTTCTGAATCTGGGAGCGCTGAGTCTGACAGGCTACAACTACGCCCGTTGGAATATGAGTGAGTCGGATAGCAGAATCCGTCTTGTTGATGTGCTGGCCTCCGGCCCCACTGGCACGATAGGTATCAACCCGTAAATCCTCAGGACGGATTTCAATCTGGATCGTATCATCGATCTCGGGGACTACATCACAGGAAACGAAGGACGTATGACGTCTTCCAGAAGCATCGAAAGGTGAAATACGCACGAGCCTATGAACGCCTTTCTCTGCTTTCAGGTAACCATAAGCATTATGGCCCTTAACGAGAATAGTTACACTCTTGATTCCCGCTTCCTCTCCCGGAAGATAGTCCAGCAATTCCACTTTGAAACCGCGCTTCTCTGCCCATCGCGTATACATCCGGTACAGCATTTGAGCCCAATCCTGTGATTCGGTACCACCAGCCCCAGGGTGAAGCTCGAGAATCGCATCGAGTTTGTCATACGGCTGATTCAGCAGCAGCTGGAGCTCGAAGGAATCGACCTTGGCGGTGAGTACTTTAACACTATCCGTCCACTCTACCGCCATCGATTCATCTAATTCTTCTTCAAGAATCTCAAGCATATCTACGAGATCCTGACACTCGGTCTCCAAGCCTTCGAATTGCTCCACTACCGTCTTGATCGAGTTCATCTCAGAAATGACAACCTGGGCCTTCTCATTGTCATCCCAGAAGTTCGGATCGCTCATTTTTACTTCATAGTTCTCGATTTGTTCCTTCTTCAGATCTAAGTCAAAGAGACCCCCTGAGTTGCTGAAGTCGCTTCGCATTTCCACGAAGATCTTGCTTAATGGACACATCAAGCTCAAACATGTTGAAATCACCTCGTAAAGTCTTAAGTAGGGAGCTCGACTGATACAACGTCGGCTCCCTTACTTTTCTCTATCCTATGCGCCCGTGGCACAATTTGTATTTCTTTCCGCTACCACAAGGGCAAGGATCGTTACGGCCAACCTCGTTACCACTGCGGGTTTTAGGCTTCTTCGGACCTTCCTCCGCTTTCGAGTCAACCGCTTGGCCCTCAGCAACCGCTTCGCGCTTCGGAGCAGTCTGCACTTGTGCTCTCATAATATACATCGTGATTTCTTCTTCGATCCGTTCAATCATGGAGAGGAACATATTATGTCCTTCAAATTGATATTCCCGAAGAGGATCATTACCACCGTAGGCACGTAAGTGAATCCCTTGACGCAGATGATCCATGGAATCGATATGATCCATCCATTTGCTATCTACTGCACGGAGCACAACTACCTTCTCGAACTCGCGCATCGTTTCGGCACCAATGGATTCTTCACGCTCATCGTACAATTTTTCAACCTTCGCTATGAGGAATTCAATAATCTCCTCTTTTTCCTTGCCCCACAAATCATCCTTGCTCAGGCTATCATCCGGCAGGAATTGAGTGTGAGCGTAGGTGATAAGGCTATCTAAATCCCAGTCTTCCGGCACGTCATTGTCTGAGCAATGGCTTTCGACTGCACGGGTGACTACTGATTTAGTCATTCCAGTAATAATCTCACGGATATTGTCCGAGCTTAGAATCGCGCGGCGGTCTCCGTAAATTTTTTCCCGCTGTAGATTAATAACATCATCGTACTGAAGAACGATACGACGAGTGTCAAAGTTACTTCCCTCAACACGTTTTTGAGCTGACTCAATAGCACGTGAGATCAGTTTGCTCTCAATTGGAGAATCCTCGTCAAAGCCAAGGCGCTCCATCATGCCCATGATGTTATCCGCACCGAACCGGCGCATGAGCTCATCCTGCATAGAGAGATAGAATTGCGAAGATCCCGGATCCCCTTGGCGACCTGCACGACCTCTTAGCTGGTTATCAATCCGACGCGATTCGTGGCGTTCGGTACCCATAATATGAAGCCCGCCGATCTCAATGACACCAGCACCAAGTAGAATGTCCGTCCCACGGCCTGCCATGTTAGTCGCAATCGTAACGGTACCATGCTGTCCAGCGCTCGAGATAATCTCAGCTTCCTCGGCATGGTATTTGGCGTTAAGCACTTGGTGCTTGATGCCCTTCTTCTTAAGCATTTCCGATATACGCTCGGAGTTCTCAATAGATACCGTACCCACAAGCACAGGTTGTCCCGTTGCATGACGTGAAACGATTTCTTCGACCACGGCACGGTACTTACCATTTTCCGACTTGTAGACGACATCCGGAATATCTACACGAATCATCTGACGGTTCGTCGGCACTTGAATGACATCAAGACCATAAATCCGTTTGAACTCTTCTTCTTCCGTCTTAGCTGTACCCGTCATCCCAGCTAGCTTACGATACATCCGGAAATAGTTCTGGAACGTAATTGTAGCTAGTGTCATGCTTTCGTTCTGAACGGTAAGCTGTTCCTTCGCCTCAATCGCTTGGTGGAGACCCTCGCTATAGCGACGACCAGCCATCAGACGACCTGTAAATTCATCAACGATAACGACTTCGTCTTCTTGTACGACGTAGTCGACATCCCGTTTCATAATATATCGTGCGCGAAGCGCTTGATTGATATGGTGGTTCAACGTCACGTTGTCGTGAGCGAACAAGTTCTCGATGTTAAAGGCTTTCTCGACCTTAGTAACCCCAGATTCTGTTAAAGCGATGCTACGCAATTTAATATCGACTGTAAAATCTTCAACATCAGTAAGTCGAACAATCATACGATCAGCTGCATAATAAAGCTCTGTCGATTTCTGTGCTTGCCCGGAAATAATCAAAGGAGTCCGCGCTTCATCAACGAGAATGGAATCAACTTCATCTATAATGGCATAGTGCAAAGGGCGCTGAACCATCTGTTCCTTATAAAGGACCATATTATCGCGCAGGTAATCGAAACCAAACTCATTATTCGTTCCATAAGTAATATCACAGGCATATGCTTCCTGCTTCTCCTCATGGGTAAGACCATGCAGATTACAACCTACAGTCATACCAAGGAAGGAATAAATTTGTCCCATAAGTGCGCTATCCCGTTGAGCTAAGTAATCATTAACGGTAATAACGTGAACACCTTCGCCTTTCAAAGCGTTCAAGTAAACAGCAAGGGTACCGACTAAGGTTTTCCCTTCGCCAGTTCTCATCTCTGCGATCTTTCCATGGTGTAGAACCATACCACCGATTAATTGTACGTCGAAATGACGCATGGCCAGCACACGCTTGGACGCTTCCCTCACAACAGCGAACGCCTCTGGAAGAATATCATCCAAGGACTCGCCTTTGGTGATGCGATCGCGGAATTCATCCGTCTTGATGCGAAGCTGCTCATCGCTTAAATGGGCGACAGTAGACTCGAGACCATTAATTTGTTCAACAGTCTTAAGGAGTCGTTTCACCTCACGTTCATTGGCATCTCCGAATATTTTTTTGACAAGTCCCAGCATTAGGATGTACCCCTCTCTCTCACGGGTCTAACAACATCTTCTCATTTTAGCAGTTTGGCGAAAATGGGGCAAGGAACGAGTCTTGGAAAATGTCTGGAAAAGCAATAATCGTAAGCATAAATTTGCTTTTACAGTCCTTTGAGAGACGAAATTGGGTTAATAATGGGGATTAACTGTGTATTCCCTTCGAAAACGTCAAAAAAAGCCTCGGCGCTTTTGGCCGAGGCTTACTTATATTTTATTCAGCAGATTCAATTAAACCATATTTCCCATCATTCCGACGATAGACGACACTTACTTCCTTTGAACTCGCGTCTGCGAAGACATAGAAACTGTGTCCTACTAAGTTCATTTGAAGAATAGCTTCCTCCACGTCCATAGGCTTTAAGTTAAACCGTTTCGTACGTACAAGCTCCAAATCGTCCTCTTCATCTCTAGCAAGTGTGGTCACACCTTGCCCATTCCCAGCGTCTTCCTTAAACAATGCTCTAGCTGAACCAGGTTCACGGAAATTGCGATTAATTTTAGTTTTGTGTTTGCGGATCTGGCGTTCCAGTTTGTCCACTACAAAGTCAATCGATGCGTACATATCCTCTCTTTTCTCCTCTGCACGCAATAGCGCTCCTGGGAGAGGTATCGTCACCTCAATGGCCTGCTGGCCTTTAGTAACACTCAAGGTAACTGTTACATCTGATTGGGGAGGGGCTTCAAAATACCGCTCAAGACGACTCAGCTTCTTCTCCACATACTCCCGAAGAGCATCCGTCACTTCCATACGCTGACCACGAATGTTGTATTTCATGGGCATTCCTCCTTTGCATGGCTCTATCATACCACACCCTAGGCAGCCGTTTCAAAACATTCCGATAATAAATTTGAATTTTTAGATAACTTGGCTAATATAGTACAAATTTGAAGATTTCCAATAAAAAAACCTCGGATTTCTCCGAGGCAGTGTGGCAAATACTCCATACATGCAATCCACATCTTGTATGATTGTTCGACGCAATAGCGCCGGGATAATTACACTCTAGTTACGTTAGATGCTTGAGGTCCTCTTGCGCCTTGAACGATGTCAAACTCAACAGTTTGGCCTTCTTCAAGAGCTTTGTAGCCATCCATTTGAATTGCGGAGAAGTGAACGAACACGTCGCCACCTTGCTCTGTTTCAATGAATCCATAACCTTTTTCCGCGTTGAACCATTTAACTTTACCTTGCATGTGTTAAACATTCCCTTCATATTCAAATGACGTTAGACTTAGGAAATAATGCCCAGCCCACATTTCGAATATAACATCAGGTAAAGATTGGTGTCAATGATTTTTTGTAAGCGGATACACTGAGTTCACATAAGTTTATCTGACTCATCTTTTAATCAGCGGAGCAAGGGCACTTACATTATTAAGCCCCTTATCTTTCAATAGCTTTAGCATTTGTTGTATAAAATTTTTGTTACGATCGTTATTTCTAATATAGCTATAGATTAGCTTCACACATAATTCTTCAGTGAGCTTCCCATGATAGGCCCCTAGACCAGCTAATTGGATATTAATTATGCTGTACTGAAAAACAAGAAGGAAGTACTCTTCCATCAACTTATGCTTTCCTGATAGGGGGAATAGCTTACTATAAACATTATGAACAGCAAGGTTCTCAAAAATGTAATCATAGGTTGACATGAAGGGTACGACAATCTCATCTGAAGCCGTCTTCAAACGTTCCATAACCTTATCAGGTGTTGCATTAGCAGTGAAGCCTACTCCCTCCATGACCTGATTCAAACATTCAAGATAAGCTTTAAGAGCAATACCACTAGTAGATTTCTCTTTTACAAACTCGTTAAACAAATCTAGCTTAACTATCCAGTTTCCTTGAATTCCTTTTAGCTGATCCTCTATTTGCTCGTGTTTTCCAAACTCAATCTTACACGACTCAATAAGAATCGGGATTTTGTGGAACTCATTCTGTTCAACGATAAAGTTTAAGTTCTCAAAAAATAACCCTAACATGATTAATCGGTTCTCAAATGAAAATGCTCTATTTTGTAACGTTTGAATGATAAAAAATCTAAGGGGCCAAAAGTATGCCTCGAATTGATTCTCATGGGCAGCTGACGGTTTTATAGACTGGAATGTCATGCGATTCTCTACAGCTTCCTTCTCATAAAACTGTATGCCCTGCTCGTTAAATAAAGCTTTCCGAACAGCTTCGGGGCATGCGAGATCTGTAGATAACTCCTGCACTCCATCAACTTCATTAAATATCCTTGGAAATGTACTACAAACTGCTGGAAGATAATCTTCCCCTATCTTGGCGTGAATACTACAAAGGTCTGTTTCTGTTAACATAGGGCAGCTTCCACTATCCGACAACTTTATTGATGCATATATATTCTCATTACCACCAGATTCAATAATGTCCATACTGCTTATGATTTTTTCAGAGAATGATTTATCGGGGAGTGATTTATACAGCTGATAAATATCCTTTTCCACATAAATACTCCACGTTTTACAGCAGCTATCCTCACAATCGGGTCCAATACAAGAGAAACTTTTAATATATTCTGGAATTAGTGCAAATGAATTTTTCATAATTCGATATATGAGATCCAAGGGTCTGTCGGGAATCTTTTTATCTTATAACGTTGTAGGTCCAAGGTTTCCAACAAAGCCAATGTTTCGCCTGGATAGCTTGGACAGTTCACCTCATCGAAACAAACAATTGAACCTTTGCCCATTCGTGGCAGGAAAACTTCCAAGGCCTTTTTCGTAGGCTCGTATAAATCAAAGTCTAAATAAAGCAAGGACACTAGTAGATGTTTGTTATCCTCTACGTACTTCTCTGCCGTGGTCATAAAATCACCTTGTACTAGCTCAATATTGGGAATATGAGATAGATGCCGCTCATTATTATACTTCTCGATAGATTGCTTCAAGCTATCCAATGTATCTCCATGTAAATCCCCAACACTTGGAGTACTATCAGCACTATTATCTAAAGAAGAAGTGCTGGGAAATCCCTCAAAAGTATCAAAGCCGATTATTTTTCTCGTATAATTGGTCGGCTCATAAATATTTGAAAGCTGTGCCCAGGTAAATAAACCTGAACCGTTAAATACCCCGCACTCAACGATAGAGCCGTTAATATCCAAAATATTTTTGAAAATTTCAGACTTGCACAAAAAACGGGCCAAGCTCCTTTTGGATGAAAACCGAGAAAAAGCTTCCAGCTTATCAAACAATCGAACAGTTGAAGATTCGAATGCGGATTCTGCAAGCTTATATCCAGTCCTGTCCTTATCATTATGGTTACTGGCGTTTGTTCCGATAGGTATGAAATTTTCCAACTATATAACCTCCGACCAAATTTTATTTATCTATTGAAGTTTCTATGAACTGTTCAAATGACTCAAAAGTCAAACCTAACTTATCACGAAGATAATGTTGGTCCCCCACAAAGTGGCAATACTCATCAGGTAGAGCGAATCTCTTAAACTTCACCGCTTGACCGCTTTCTGCAATCACTTCTGCCACTGCCGTTCCTAATCCACCCGAAATGCTATGTTCCTCCAACGTCGAAACAGGTTTACCTTTTAATAGGATTCTTACAATCTTTTCTCTGTCCAGCGGCTTTACTGTTGGTACGCTAATCAATCCCACTGAAACACCTTGGTTTGCCATTCTCTTTACCCAGCTATCCGCAAGTTCTAAAGTATTACTTGTCGATATAAGGTAAGCATCGTTACCTTGAGTCACTTCAATGGCTTGACCGATTCGAAAGGTCGTACCCTCATCATGGATAACCGGCTCACCATTCTTCCCAAGTCTGATATACATGGGTCCTTCGTAATCAAGACTTTGAGTTACAATCTCTTTTACTTCTATAGGATCTCCCGGACAACATACCGTCATATTAGGAAGTGCACGCATGATAGCTATATCTTCTAAGGAATGATGAGTTGCTCCTTGCGGACCATAAGAAAGACCAGCACCTACTCCAACCAACCTTACATTCGTGTTCATATAAGCAACATCCACCCTGATTTGTTCAAAGCAACGCATTGTAACAAATGGAATGATGCTGTACACATAAACAACCTTGCCCGACATAGCCAACCCCGCTGCTACTCCAACGGCATTCTGCTCGGCAATCCCAACATTAAGAAACCGATTCGGGAACTCTTCTCTGAATTTCTCCAACACCGAAAATCCTAAGTCTGGCGTAATGACAAATACTCTATCATCCATCCTCGCCAACTCTAATAGAGTATTGATGAACGTTGTTCTCATAATAAGCCATCCAATTCCGCAATAGCCTGCTTATATTGTTCCTCATTAGGTGATTTGTAATGCCACTCTAACCTGTTTTCCATATAAGAAACTCCCTTACCTTTAACGGTATGGGCGATAACAACCTTAGGCCTGTCTGATTTGATTCTAAAAACTCGTTCAAGCTCAACCGTATCGTGACCATTGACTTCAAAAGCATTCCAACCAAAGGCGGTCCACCTAGCAGCCATATTTTCTTGATTAATGACTTCATTTGTTTCTCCGAACCCTTGAAGACGATTATAATCAATGATCGCAGTAATATTAGACAATCTTAAAGTAGCTGATAGCATGACAGCCTCCCACACAGAGCCCTCATTACATTCACCATCTCCCAGTAGCACATATACCTGTCCTGGATTTCCCGATGAACCGTTGGCGATAGACATGCCCACTCCGACAGAAAGCCCGTGACCCAAAGATCCGGTGGAAAGTTCTATCCCCGGAGCAGCAAACTTGTCTAAATGTCCTGGGAGTAATCCGCCATTCACATAATACCGATCAAGAAAATCCTTCGGAAAGAACCCTCTCTCGGCTAACGTCGCATAAAGCGCTGCACTCCCATGGCCCTTGCTTAGTATAAACTTATCCCTTTCGGGGCATTCGGGATTAAAAGGGTCTACGTTTAATACTTTAAAATAAAGGGTGTAGAGGATGTCTGCTATAGAAAGTGAAGTTCCTACGTGGGAGGATTTAGAATAATGCGTCATGTAGACGATCGATTTCTTGATATTAGTTTGCTGCATCATCGATCCCCCCTAACTTTGAGCTAGTCTACTATTGCGAATATATTCAACGGTTTGGTTCAACCCGTTCTTAAGATCAATCTTAGGTTTCCAACCCGTTTGTTCCCTAAGCTTGTCGACATTCGCTTCCAAGTGCATAACTTGATCAGGTCTATAGGGAATGTCTCCAAAACATAAGGGAATGTCCGGATCAATAATATCCCTGACCGTCTCAACGATAGCTCGGATGGTCTGGCTACTTCCTGATCCTAAATTATATGTATTGGAGTCCACTGGGGCTGATTCTGCAAGGGCAATAAGGGCTTCTGCAGCATCTTGAACATGCAGGTAGTCCCATAACTGTTCCCCTAGCGTAAGCTTAGGAGTAACTCCGTCAAGCAATTGCCCAATAACGTCTATTAGCATCCAACCGCCGCTGTCCCCAGGGCCGTAAGTACTGAATATCCGAACCCATTGACACGGAATACCCAGTTCCCTGCCCAAAATCGCCGACATATTCCCTCCCGCCACCTTGGTTGCACCATACAAAGTGGTAGGTTTATTGGGGGCCTCTTCTTGGATAATCTCATTTAATGGGCCGTACTCGGCTTGCGAGCCTGTTCCAATCCATTGGCTACAGCCCAATTCCTTAGCCAGCTTGATCGTTTCCAGAAGTGAGTTCAAGTTGTTAATCTGGATTTGATCATTGCGATATTTATTACCGACACCTTCCCAAGCCAAATGATAAAAGACGTCAAACCCACCTTGTACCCTCTTTAGCTCGGTACTCCATTGAATAACGTTGTTAAGATCACCCTCGACAATAATTAATCCTGAATGATTAAGCAACCGGGTACGCTGAGAAGAATTTGACCGAACGACGGCGTATACAGTTACTCCCCTGCTCAATAACTCCTCACAAAGCTTTGAACCGATGAATCCTGTTCCACCTGTCACAACCACTCTTGAAGAACTCATAGTACCTCCAGCATGGATATTACTTCTTTCGGTGCGTTATTGAAAGCAGAGACAGCTTCTTTAATTTCTTGCAGATACCCAAAGCTGAATACAAGGAGAATATCTACTGGGTTTTCTTCCAAATATTTTGGCGGCTTTACTATTACATTTGATTTGGGCGTAAGGAACCCATGGAAACTTGTGTTGTTGTCGCATACATAAGACAGCTTATGAGCGGATTGCATCGCCGCCATCGTCATAACGCCCCGACCACCAGCACCATAACCAGCTACTTTTTTCCCCTCGCTGATTTGTTTTTCTATGAAATCGTCAAGCCTCCTAATTCCTGCTACCATATCCTCATTAAAAGTATCAAATGAAATCAATTTGCTGCTCTTAATAGGCTCTTTAAACCGCTCAACGTTTTTCGATTCACTTGGCGTGGCGACAATTAATAGTGAATTACCCCGACGTTCCGATTCAGGAAGCAATTCGGTAGATAACAATTCAAAACCGTTTCGCTTTAACGCTTCCCCCATCGTATCCGAGGTTAAGTATACGAAGTGTTCATGCTCGAATAAGCAATACTCCCGACGTTCTACTATCTTCTCGAGATCGTGTACCTCAATGACCAACAAACCGGTTTCCGGATTGACCATCTGTTTAGCTGCTTCAAGGAAGTAGGTGGGTTCTGGGATATGATCGAAAGTGTATGTCAGTAGCAACACATCTGCATTTCTGTATTTGGTCGGAACATCCCTGATTGAATCTTTAGAAAACAAGCCTTGAAACACAGGCACTCCGATCTCTTCACTTCTTCTGCATAATTCGCTAGATGGTTCAAACCCAAATACATCTGCACCTAACTTTTGAAAATAAGTCAATTGCTTTCCGTCACCCGAACCTACTTCAAGAACGGTACAGTTTGAGGATAATTCGTACTTCTGAAATAGGCTTTCAGCCAGCCTCTCCATAAATCGATTTGCAAATCCCGAAGAAGCAACTGTGTAGGCATAATCCTTGTAGTACTCATTCAAGTCTATAACCTTCACCGTTTGGGACACACCGCATGATTCGCAAACGTACACATCAATATCAGCGAGAAAAAGATTATGATCTTGTATCTCGGTCCGTAAATCATCTGTTAGCGGCATTTGCGCCAAATGTACCCATCTATTTAGAGATGTGCTACCACAGACTCGGCAATCTTGCCTTTCCGTAATCCTGACTGCCGTCACTGCATTGCCCCCTTATCCATTCTTTGCTGATATTCTTCAATCTGGCCGAATGATAATTTTACTAAATCTTCCGAGTTGGCGTAGGCATTGGACCAGTCACATATTTTATCTATCGCCTCTTCTAGAGTCCATTGAGGAATCCATCCCAATCTTCGCTTTGATTTCGAGCAATCCAGTTTTAAGTAATTTGCTTCATGCAATTTTTCACTATCAGCAACAATTTCGAACGCCGCGCCATTGCCCCATTTTTCACAAAGCTTAGAAACAATCCATTGAACCGACTTTGCATCTGTTTCTTCGGGACCGAAGTTCCAGCCTTCTCCATACGTCGTGCCTGATAAATACAAGCGCTGAGCCAAAATAAGATACCCGCTCAAAGGCTCTAATACATGCTGCCAAGGTCTGATTGCGTTTGGGTTTCGGATAGAAACCGGACGTTGCTCTTGAAATGCCTTTAAAGCATCCGGAATCAATCGATCCTGCGCCCAATCACCGCCTCCAATTACATTGCCTGCTCGTGCGGAAGCAACAGCCACACCATGTTCGGTATATCCAGATGGATTAAAGAATGAACTCCTAAAGGCAGACGTGATAAGCTCTGAACATGCTTTGCTGCTGGAATAGGGATCATAGCCGCCCAATGCGTCATTTTCTCGATATGGCCAGTCCCATTCCTTATTCTCGTAGCATTTGTCAGTAGTAACATTCACGATAGCTTTAACGCTCCCACAAGCCCTCGCAGCTTCAAAAAGATGAACCGTGCCCATTACATTCGTTGAGTATGTCTCAATTGGATTACGGTACGATTCTCTTAAAAGAGGTTGTGCCGCCATATGAATAACAACTTCTGCCCGGGCATCTATCATTGCTTCGATTAACCGCTTGGGGTCTCTTATATCAGCATAGACGGAATGGACGTAATTATTTACGGAACAAACGTGAAACATGGAGGGGGATGTTGGAGCTTCAAGCGAAAACCCTGTTACCTCTGCGCCTAATTGATGTAGCCATAGAGACAACCACGACCCTTTGAAACCGGTATGTCCGGTAAGGAAAACTCTTCTTCCCTTCCAGAATTGACGATCGATTACTCCCATATCTCCCATGGTGCTTTCCCACTCTTCCATTTAGTCTTCCAGATACTTTTTAACGTACAATATCTACTTTTAGTTCAACCCTTCTTATATATCGGCCAAATAGGAAGGTTGATATTATAGCACAATCGAAAATTGTTTAGTTTAGTTCACCTTCAGACCATCCCATAAAAAAGAGCCGCGTGCGCGGCTCAAATATATGTGATATGGGATTAACTATAGCCGTAAGTAGGAAATCCATGGGTCAAACGGGAAACGACGGAGCTCTGAGCTCCGAATTGGCAACATTTCCAACATAGCAGTTGTCTCTCCTGGAAAAGTAGCACAATTTAGCTCATCAAAACAAATAATTGCTCCCTTAGGCATTCGAGGGAGGAATAGCTCCAGTGCCTTTTTCGTTGGTTCGTAGAGATCAAAATCAAGATACAACATTGCTATCAAAAGGTGTGGATTAGCCTCAAGGTACCCTTCAGCAGTTTCAAGGAAATCTCCAGCCACAAGCTCAACATTGGGAATATGGGATAGGTGGCGTTCTGCATTATACTTAGCGATAGATGCTTGAAGTTGTTCTACAGTATCTCCCTGAAGATCCCCTACTGCATAAGTACTATTAGGTTCAGAATCCTGTTCGGAGAGGTTCGGGAAACCAGCAAAAGTATCAAACCCAATAATTTTGCGTGTATAGTTTGATGGCTCAAAAATGTTTGCAAACTGAGCCCACGAAAAGAGCCCAGCACCATTGAAAACGCCACACTCTACGATACTCCCATTTACAGAGACCAATTCTTTATATATCTCATACCGGGCTAGAAAGCGAGCAGTACTTCGCTTTGTAGCGAACCGAGGAAATGCCTCTAGCTTATTAACTAGTGAAGTCTGTGATGAGAGAAATGTTTCTTCAATTAATTGAACCGCAAGTTTATCTTTGGATGAATGATGCTGAGGAATCGCAGCCATTTTTTGTCTAGGATTTTGCATATTATTTTAGAAGCTCCTTCTATTAGCAAGAGTTAATTTGAGTACCTATTCACACTGTTTGATCTTATCTTTACAATAAAACATTGTCTATCAAGCTGTGAATTAAAAGAAGCCCCTACTTTAATTTCCCCAAACTCTCCAAGGGTGATTCCCTGATTCCCACATCTGGTTCACCTTCTCAATATCTTTAAATGTATCAATCGAAGTCCAAAACCCTCGATGCTCAAAAACTGCTAATTGTCTCTCTTGAGCAAGCTTCATTAATGGTTCTTGCTCAAAATAACAATCTTGAATTGGAAAGTAATCAAAAACCTTACGATTCAATACCATATATCCACCGTTGATCATGTCATTAATTACAGGTTTTTCTCGAAATGAATGAACGGTATGATTATCAACCTCTAACAATCCGAATGGCGACAATGGAAAAACCCCTGTAAGTGTTGCGACATGTTGCTTTTCTTGATGGAAGGCTATCAATTGTTTAATATTCACATCACTAAGTCCGTCTCCATAAGTAAAGAGAAAATCTTCTCCATCTATGTAGTTCATCACTTTTTTTAATCGACCAGCGGTCATAGTTTCTAAGCCCGTATCAACGATCGTCACATTCCAGTTCTCTGGTGTCTCCGTATGATAAGATACCTTAGACGGGTGTCCGAAATGAATTGTAAAATCGTTGTTTCGCCAGTACATCTCCATGAAGTACTGTTTTATCATTTCTCCTTTATAACCTACACATAATACAAAATCCGTAATTCCAAAATGGGAAAATGTTTTCATAATATGCCAAATGATTGGCCTTCCTCCGATATTTACAAGAGGTTTGGGCCGATATTCCGTTTCTTCCCTCATGCGAGTTCCCTTACCACCACATAAAATAACTGCCTTCATGTTTCCCCCCCTTTAAGCATCAATCTGGAGTTTTCCTTGAGTTTGTAAAATAAAGTTATATGTTTGCTCATAATATGGCTCATCTTTATAATACTCAGTGAAATAACTGTCGAAATCGGAGACAAACTCCCTCATTCCCTTATCATGAAAGTTCTTGAACCTTGGAAGTAAAAACTCGAACAATACCTTCTTCTTATCATCTTGAATAAGCTGTTCTGATAACCCTCTATCTTTAAAATAACTAACAATATCTAGATAACTCTTTATAAACACGTCTCCAAAATTATATTCAAATGGTTCATTACCTGCATAGGAAAACGATACATCGTTAATAATACAAAACTTAGAGTTATTCTCCAATATACTATATTGCATGTATATGTGATTAAATGACGAACCAATATACTTCGTAGGTTCTGCTAACTTTTCAAATTCTTTTCTTGGAATAATTATTGAAGAAATAAATGAAGAATAGATCGAGGTTTCACGTAGAAATTGATCCATTCCTTCAAATATATTTATTTCTTTATCGTCATTAAACACATTAATGAAATATAACCCACAATCTTTTTGATTCATAATAGCTTGAAGTATTTTGTTTAAGATGCCAGGATTGAAAAAGTCGTCATCTCCATGGAGAATCATATACTTCCCTTTTGATCTTTCCATCGTTAATACAATATTTCTTTCTGCACCAATATTTTCACTGTTTTTGTTATAGGTGATATTCCCATATTTATTTTGGTATTTCATTACAACTTCCTCAGTGTGGTCAGGAGAGTCATTATTTGAGATAAAGACTTCATACAAAGAGTGATGACCTATTTGGTTAAAGATTGATTCCAAGCAGCGGTCTAAATCATTTGCTCTGTTATAGGTAGGGATACAAATGGATATCAGCGGATGTTCCTTACGATTAAGTAAGACTTCTTCGATTTCTTCGTTACCTCGAACTCTCACCCAACTTAAAGAAGTAGTATCGAACATTTTAATAATTTGGGCAGGGTTTCCGGCTACTACGCTAAAATCCGGGACATCTTTATTCACGAAGGAATTAGCAGCTATAACACAACCCTTGCCAATTCGCACGTTCCCTACTATTACACTATTAATTCCTATCCATGTACCTTCTCCAACAATAACCTCATTTGTAGTCGAAGTAACTCCCTGAAACATAATAGGTAATGCTATGTTTTCATATGCATGTCCGCAGTCTGAAATATAGACATTGGGTCCAATAATTACGTTTTTTTCAATAACTGCCCTATTTGAAACAGAAACCGTGAAATGCTTACCAATTTCGCAGCCATCGTCGATTACTATTTGGGGTTCTCCATAGAAGTTATTCACTGCTATATTAAGCCATGCATCTGGCCTGATAGTAACGTGGTCGCCAATAGATATTACTTCAGGGCGTACTATTTCAGCACCCAATTGTATAATAGAACTAGCCCCAAAATTAAAAAAGGATGATGCTTGCAAGCCTAGATTTTCCTTATTAACTACGGGGGGGGCAGAAGTATGTTCAGTATTTCTAGAATCCCTCTGTGGCTGTTCTACAGGCACTTGAGTCGTTTTACGCTTCTTTCTACAAACAGCTACTACATACAGGGGTTGGGCGTCTTTCACTTCACTTAATGAAACCAATTCATATTTTTTAGCTTGGTATTGTTGTACTGGCACGAATTGAGTGTCCAGATAACGGGCTTCTCTCATAACTTGAGTGTAATATAAATCATGATCGCTAGTGAATGTCTGTCCATATAGCTCTAGCACATCATATTCTTTAGTCAACTCACCTACAAACTCGGTAACCGTATATTCATATTTATGGTGGGTATTAAGCGGTTGCTCCACAAAATAAAGGCCTGGATTTGTAATTGTACGATTAGGAGTAGAGACTAAAAATATTCCATCCTCTTTTAATACTCTAGCAGATTCTTTAATCCAATTCGCACCGTTTTCGATATGTTCAACTGTCTCGAATGACACAACGATATCGAAGCTCTCATTTTCGAATTTAAGACTATTTACATCCCCGTAGGCAAAATCAACATTATTAGAACCATAAGTCTTTTTTGCGCTCTGTAAGCTCTCTTCTGAAATATCGACTCCAAATACTAATCTAGCCCCAGCTTGTTGAAGCATTTTGGAGCCGTATCCTGCGCCGCACGCCGCATCAAGAACATCTTTTCCTTTCACAAAGCGACATGCCAGCTTATATCTCTCTAAATGCTCTTCGAGGATATCGTTATATTTTTCCTTTACTTCCTGATTAATAACTAACCTCTCTCCGGTAAATTGCACATCATTTTGTTCTATGCTTAAAATATCGCCACTGTCCAAATTTTCGTTGTAGCCCAATTTATGTAACCATTCAAGCACATCCTCACTCTTGTCCTCGATCTGGCTAGCATATTGTATCGCAAGCTCCAATTCTCCAAACTGAGCGAGAATAATACTTAAATTTAACAATGATTCTTTATGACGACTATCATATTCTAGTGATTTCTGAAGTAACGGAATCGGCATATCATAATATTCATTTTCAAAACCTAGAACAGCTAAAGTGTTACATACTTTGTTTTTATTATTAATTGACGCATCGTCTATGATTTCAATAACTTCTTCGAAGAGTTGTTGATTGCTACTTAATCTCGTAAGAACTTCCTGTGCATTTTCAATCGCATTAACATCGTTATCCACATTAAGTAATAAACGACTTAAGCTCTGTTCGCCAATACCCACTTCCATGCCTAATTCCTCCAAAGTAATTTATTGTCTTCATTACACCTGTATGGAGATTTCCATTCGAATTTGCTCCATCCAGTGTAGTACTTGTGGACTTTTCTGGGGAATTAATTCAAACCATTCCAATGCTAACTCAAATTGTTCCATACGGTACATCGTCAGTCCCAGATTAAACAAAGTGGACGAATTACCTTGATCCTTTTCGAAAGCAGCTTTAAGGTAGGCAAGTGCTAGCTGTAAGTTATTCTGATCTAGATATTGGACAGCTAAAAAGTTGAGGATTTCAACAAACTGCCCGCCACCATTCTCTTCAATTAAGTTAATAACAATTTGCTCATCATAATCTAGCATTTTTTCTAAGTAAAACTCTGTATGAGTTTGTGTCAGGATGTAGTTAACCATTGATTTCATTTCGGCAGTCTTGTCCAATCGCTTAGCCTTCACATAAAAATGCGTAATCTCATGCACCGTCGAAATACTCATATTTTTTATTTGGTTTAAGGAGCTTAAAAATTGCTTATTCTCATCCGTTATTGTTTTCTCTACAACACCTACAATTTCTACATGACCAAATGCAGTCTTTTGAAATATTTCCTCTACTTCAACCAACGTCAATGCTTGCAGTTCTCGTCTGTTTATTCCGCCTGTTAACATTCCTTTAATAACTTTGTAGTGTAAAAGATGAGGGTACATGGTAATAAGTGTCCCATCTTCCTTTAACATTTTCGATACAGAATCGATATTAATCACTAGAGGATTTTGAATGTAGATATAATCAAAATAATTATTTAACAAATCCGCTTTACTGGGGTTTATATCAACATACTTAATATCTAATGATTTGTTTAGAAGTTGTACCATACTCTCATTCATCTCATGACCATATAATTCCGCGTTGGGATATTCATGTTTTATTCTTAGTAAAGTCCCACCCAACCCACTTCCAATATGTAATACACGTAGATAGGAGTCATTGGGTTTTTCTAATGAGGAAACA
Organism: Cohnella abietis; assembly: GCF_004295585.1. Classification (NCBI taxonomy): domain Bacteria; kingdom Bacillati; phylum Bacillota; class Bacilli; order Caryophanales; family Paenibacillaceae; genus Cohnella; species Cohnella abietis. The sequence continues at coordinate 6,259,740 of NZ_AP019400.1, forward strand.
AAATCCATCTCAAAATGATGGGCTTCATCGGGATGAAAGCCCCACTTACTAATAAACTTTCCTCTATTTCTATTTAATAAGTCATAATAGCTTTTCTCAACCTCACCAAACGAAACACTCCCAAAGTGATGAATAAAAGTGTCCTTACACAGGAGAAGCTTGTAACCTTCCAATCTAATACGTAACGAGTAGTCATCATCCTCGTAATTTCCCGGCGTAAATCTCTCATCCAATAGCCCTATTTGATCCACAACTGATTTCCGGATAAGCATGCAATAACCAATTAGCTTTAATCTTTCTTCCCAACTCGATGGATTAGAATGGTTTATTTGATGTGCAAAATCCTGCATTTCTTCCATATTCGAATAATTTACTGGAATTGTCTGTAAATAAGAGCAATTATTCGTTACGGATCCAACTGCACCTACATTAGATGCACTATATAAGGCAGTAATTAAATTCGTTAGCCAATTACTTGTAACAATTGTATCGTTATTCAGAAGCAAAATATTATCTCCAGCTGAAATCTCAATGCCTTGGTTGCAAGCCTTGGGGAACCCCAAATTCTGATTATTATAAATTGCTTTGATATCATCTTGTTTTTTTAGCCAATCGACTGTCTCATCGGTGGACTGATTATCTACAACAATGATTTCGTAACTACCTCGCTCTGTATATTTCCTTATGCTCTCAATACATAACTGGGTATATTCCAATTTATTATAAGTCGCAATAACGATACTCGTTAACACGATATCTCCTCCAAGTCCCAATAAACTCTGCTATACTATCTATAACATTTATCGACAAAACATAAGTATAAATGTAGCCAATAAATATGGAAATAAAAGGTGACTCCATGAATCCTCTATTAAGCCTATGCATGATCGTTCGTAACGAGGAAGAGATACTAGAACGTTGCTTACAAAGTGTTACTGGCCTCGTTGATGAAATTGTAATTATTGATACTGGATCAAGCGATTCTACAAAGAAGATTGCTGCTCAGTACACCTCGAAAATATTTGATCTCGACTGGACTCAAGACTTTTCAGTAGCCCGAAATGAATCGATTGCGAGAGCTACAGGAGAATGGATACTTGTATTAGATGCGGATGAATACATGGACTCTTCTAGCTTTACAACACTGTTAACATTCTTACAAAACCATCGTAATAGAGCACCCATAGGAATCATTCTTCCCATTTATAATTTTGTAGGTGCTCATAATTCCGGGAAGATTTCTCAATCCAAGGCTATGCGGTTATTTACCCGACATCCCGATCTTATGTTCGTCCGACCTATTCATGAACAGCTAAAGCTTGTTAACGGTAACTTGACCGAATTCGAGCTGGAAATCCCTATTTATCACAGTGGATATATAGAGGAAGCAATTAAAAGTAAACAAAAAACGAAAAGAAATGACGAGATCTTTCAACAAATGCGAAATCAAGGGCGGCTAACTCCCTACGATTCCTTTACGCTTGGTAACGAATATATGGCTCAGGATCTCTATGAGGAAGCACTATCCTTTTATTTGGATGCAGACCAACCATCTGAGCAATATAAATCATGGCTCCCTAACTGCAAAGGTGCCCGGATAAGCTGCTTAATGAAGCTTCATCAATATACTGAAGCCTATGAACAAATTCAGCTCGCCATAAATAGGTGGACTGGCGTTTGCGACTTTTATTGGCTGGAGGGCTACCTGTATGCTCAACTTGGCATGGATAAGGAAGCTATTCTTTCACTTGAACGCTGTATTGCCATTGCTGAGAAGAAATCGGAGCACCCTACTTATCTGATTAGTCCAAATTACGGCAGCACTTTACCCTTACAGCAGCTGTATGTTCTTTATTCACGTTCTTTCGACTTACAAAAGACCGTTTTTTGTCTAACCAAGCTGTGCTATGCCAATCCAACCAATCAATCTGCACTTCTTCAACTAACTAAATTAATTATTACACCTGAGCAGTATGATCAGGTACAATCTCTCATCCAATCCTTATACCCACTTCCGACATCTAGCCAATTGACAATGATTGTAGATGTTTTTATTCAATTAGGACATAAGCCTTTATCAGAAATATATTGGAACAATTGCCGTGTCTTTAACATTGAATTACCTTTAGAAGTAAAATTAAAATACTACCTTCTGCATGAGGACTGGTCTCTCTTTCAACAGACACTTGTGCAAGAGTCTGAGGAGAGGAGTGCAAATTGGGACTTCTCGATTTATTGTGCAGCTATCGTATGGCCACAACACGCAGCAGAGCTTTATGCTCTACTATCACCAGAATTTGACTCCAATCCAGCCAATGTTGCTTCTGTTTGTTTATATTTATTTCGTACAGGTCAGTACAATCAATACGACGAATTGATTCAAAGACATGAAGAACATTTAGAAGATTTGGCTAATATTCTGGGCGGAGCTTTCTATGAAGATCGACAATATGAATTGGCACTAGATTATTACTCGCTCCTTCTCAAGCAAGAAACACTTTCAGCAAAGGGTTTTGAAAATTTAGCTCGCTTATACTTTATGCAAGAAGAAACAAACGAAGGTCTGCAGTTTGTCGAGAAAGCTCTTGAACTGCTACCAGAACGAATTGAGCTTTATATGATGATGCTCACACAAACAGTTAATTCCCATCATAAAATGCAAATTAAGTCGAGATTGATAAAGGCTTATCCAGGTCTTCTACATTTTCCGAAATTTCCGTTGTAAAAGATGGCTTTGAATTAGCCGATAGTAGAAGTAGAACAAGGTAATCACAGGAGGAACTATGGAAAAGCTATTATCGCTTTGTATGATAGTTAAGAATGAAGAGAAGGTGCTTGCACGATGTCTAGAAAGCGTGCAAGGATTAGTGGATGAAATTATTATAGTGGATACAGGGTCAACCGACGGTACTAAGGATATTGCAAAACAATATACAGAACATCTGTACGATTTCGTTTGGATAAATGATTTTGCTATTGCAAAGAATGAAGCTCTCCGAAGGACCACTGCAAAATGGATTCTAGTACTTGATGCTGATGAATACTTGGATAAGGATCAGCACGAGGAGCTAAGAGCATTTTTGTCCAAGACAGATTGTACTCAGCCCATCGGATACTCATTGCCGATATACAATATTATTGAGTCGATTAATTCTGGAAAGTTTTTAGAATCGTTTGCTATTCGCCTATTCCCTAACAGTCCTAATATTTATTTCGAAAGACCTATTCATGAACAAGTCGTTTATCGCAATGGTGAGCTTCCTATCAAGAATTATCCTTTAATCATTTTCCATACAGGATATTTGAAAGAGACGTTAGTGGAGAAGGAGAAGTCCTCACGAAATCTCGGTATTTTCAAAGATTTGAAGGCTAACAAAAATTTCTCGGAATACGATTACTTCACATTAGGTAATGAATATTCAAGCATTCGAGATTATAAGAAAGCACTATACTACTATGAAAGAGCTTTGACCAAAAATTCAGAGACGCTTTCCATCTTCCCCTTCTGCCGGTATCAAATTGTTCTTGTATACATAGAGTTACAACGATATAAAGATGCCTTAAGCTATATAGACGACAACATCAGAAGATGGCCACAGCACCCTGATCATTACTCCCTAAAGGCATCCATATACGAAAGGCTGGGGCTGACTGAAGAAGCCATAGAATACTATCTAACAGCGATTCAAAAAGCCGAAACCTATTCTGGTGCGGATGGTCGGTTCTGGCACATGACCCCAAGTCTTGGCACACATGTTCCATTAAACAGTCTTGTTAACTTATATCAAAAGTTACAGAACATACCGCAAACGGTTTATTATTTAACCAAGCTCGTCAAGCTCAACCCGAACGATCATTTAACACTATTCCGACTATTAACCTTGCTTACCCAAAATGAGCAAACACCTGCCATCATAGATTTTTTAAAGAAAATATTTGAATTCGATAACTCCGTTCATTTATTAAAGCTGCTTCATGTCAGTCTACTTCTTGGAAGTAAAGAACTCTCGCAGCACTTTTACGAACAATGTTCTACTTATGATGTGGCTCTTCAGCCTCAGCAGCAATTGTACTATGCTGTCTTATTTGATGACCAAGAAAGATTTAATCAATTTTTACCAGAGGTCAAAGATCATACAAACTCAGGACAAGTAAACAAACTTCTATTCTATGCCGCCATTCTTTGGCAGGACCCCAAATATGGTGAACATTTGCTCGAATCGTCTGATGACAATGATTTCAGCTTACCTCTGCTTAAGAGCATGTTTGCAACTTTATTTGACCAGGGTGAATCAGATAATGAAACACCATTTGATATTAATTATATTGCTACGCTTCTTATTGATCTATTTAAAATGGGCTACTACGACCGCTATGATTGGCTCATTCAAAAATATCCATCCTACTTTTATGTTGTAGCTAATCTACTTGGGGATTATTTCTTTAATCAAAATCAGCTTCAGTTAGCTGTCGATTATTACTCCATTCTTATTGAGAACGATCAGATTGGTGGCACAGGATATTATCATTTATCTCTACTTTATCTTAATCAAGGAGATATCGATGACGGATTAGTTTATTTACAATCAGCAATCAAACTTACTCCTAACCAAGCAACATGGTACATCCTTTATCTAAAGAACAGCCAAGCTTCACCTGAACGTGATAATATCATCAAAAAGTATAAAAATGAGTTTCATCAATACTGCCACATTCCTATTATTGATCAACTAATAAAGAGTCAGGCATAAGCCTGACTCTTTATTTCTTATTATCAACAAAATATCCTTCAGCCTGAGAGTAAGCTTGATGATAGGCATTCTTCATTCGGCTGCCTTCTTGTACTTTAGACAAGTGATCTGAAATAAACTCTTTAAATAGGGTTAATTTCTGATTCACTTTTACTTCCGAATAATAAGCATCATGTAATAAATCTTGTATATCTGTATGACTTACATCGGAGGTTAGCATTAAGCTCTCTATTTGTTGTTTTAATACTTCCTGCTCCAGCTGTAGTGCCTCAAGCCTCGATATATCATCTTCTTCCTCTAGATCCAAAGACAATATTTGTTCAGAGGTTGCAGATAGCTGCATTATGAACTGCTTAAGAGATTGTCCATCCTGATTCATGATTGCACCTTTGCCGTAGCATGGTACTGCTTCATAGATTTAGTCCAAGTATCTCTAAGATCAGTTATAAGTTCAATACATTCATTTAATTTGTTGCTATTATTTTTGATATTTGCTTCAAAAAGTGTAGTGAGAATGTACTCGTATAAAGATGACAAATCGTTGGAAATCTCATAATTTCTATCGAGTGTAAAAGATAGCTCGTTAATAATATCTGTTGCTCTTTTGATATTGTAATTTTTCATTTCAAAATTTTTATTTTCTATCGCCACCAATGCTTGCTTCATAAATTTAATACATCCGTTATACAATAATGCCGTAAGCTCCCATGCTGCCGCAGTGTTAATCTGCATTCTAAGGTATGTATCCTGGGCTTGCTGGTTCATATCATGAATTACCTCTTTTCGTCAATGTTCAGTCCTGCTAGCTCTTGAAGTTTAGCCATCATATCTATAATTTTTTCATTTGGAAATTCTCTTAATACTTCATTGTTTGTTTCATTAATTACTTTAACCACAATTTCGCCGGTCTTTTCATGAACACTGAATTCAAAACGACGTTCGCTACCTTCCAAAGCTTTATTAGCTCTTTCAATAGCATTACGGATAGCTAAATCCGACACGCTTAACTCAAATTTATCCTTGTGCAGAAGCTCTATTGCCGAGGGATTAGTGCTCCTCGACTTTGATGTGGTGCCTTGATTAATTCCACTCTGTTGTTGATTAGTTGCTGGATCAAAGTTTTTTACATTTGTCGATATTGCTTTAACGTCCATCTTACTCAGCTCCCTCTGCTTGGCTTATTTACATTGTTGAAATTAACTTCCTTCTACAATAAACCTCCTGAATTATTCTCCTTATCTTATTTATCGTACTTTTCCAATAATTATATAAGAGTAATTTATTTTTTATTTAGTCTCACCAAGGCTGGCTCGAATTGATATTCGGCCGCAAAGTGATAGCATTGCTGGGATAAATCCGAATTGCCGGTGAACTCATAATATAAACCCAAATTATATGCAGCCTTAAACGTCCCAACTCCATAAACAGTTGTATATTTCTCCGTCTCACCAATTGCAAGTGCTTGTGTAAAATAACCTTCTACTGCTTCTATATGGCCTGAATCCATAGCTAATAGACCAAGGAGAAAAAATAAATCTGGAAAATCCAAATAAACGGGTTCAAACGGTTTTAGTAAATCGTTGGCTTCCTCAACACGATTTTGTTCCTTCAGAACATAGCCAAGCATAACTATAACAACCGGAAAATGTAAATGATTATATTCTTTCTGAATATAGGCTCGCCCTAAGTAATGCTCTGCCATTTTCCATTCGCTCATGGAATAGTAGAGCTTACCCATCTGATAAAGCATGTAACCATCATCAGGATTTTCCTTCAAATGAGCTTCGTACATCGGGAGATAACGGTCCATTTTTTTCTTGTTCTTGTAATCCTCTTCCTCGTATCCATCATGCAACAATTCTAATTGTAGCATCTCAAAAACAGCTGGTTTATTATCCTTATATACTTGCTCATGTACATTACCCTCAAAATAATAGGATGGATCTTTGGGATACAACCTAACCATTCGATGCTTCTTCATTTCTCCACTCATTATATTATTTATAACGACACAACCCGCAGCTCCTGGATACTGTCCGATGAATTGCTGAATTTGGTCGTCCGTATTCGTAGGTAGTACTTCGTCCGCATCTATAACTAATATATAATCACCGGTTGCCCATGAAGCGCAATAATTCCTTGCCGATGCAAAATCGTCATTCCATATATATTCATAAGTTTTAGCTTTAAATTGCTTTGCAATATGAACTGTACTATCAGTGGATCCTGTATCGGTTACAATAATTTCATAGTTCTTTGGAATGCTTTGCAATGCTCTATGTAATTTTTTTTCCTCATTCCTAACTATTAAACACACGCTAATCTTCATATTGACACCTCGATAATAAGAAAGAGTCCATCACTTCGTAATGGACTCTTTCTATATTGTTCTTTATAGAAATTAACGAAGCAATTGCAGTACGCTTTGCGGCGCTTGGTTGGCTTGTGCCAACATGGAAGTCGCAGCGGATTGCAAAATGTTAAGCTTCGTATAGTTCATCATTTCTTTAGCTATATCTGTATCACGGATACGGGACTCAGCTGCTTGCAGGTTCTCAGTTGTTGCACCCAAGTTGTTAAATGTGTGCTCCAATTGGTTTTGTGTAGCACCAAAGGAAGAACGCAATTTATTGATTGTACCGATATCTGTATCAATTTTAACTAGAGCGTTGGAAGCTGCAACAGCAGTTCCTAGTGATGCACCTGTAATCGAAAGCGCAGTGAGTTGAATATCTTGCAGAGAAATTTTAACCGTGTTTGCAGCTGTTGTGGAATCACCTGCTTGGATACTGATGTTAGCAGTACCATTCAATACGGTAATACCGTTGAAGGTTGTGTTTTTAGCGATGTTGTCGATTGCCGTGCTAAGTGCTTTGAACTCCATGTCAATTGCTTCCAAATCGGAAGTGTTGTACGTACCGTTCATCGCTTTAACAGCAAGCTCTTTCATACGAGAAAGCATGTCAGAAACTTCATTCATCGCGCCTTCAGCTGTTTGTACGAGGGAGATACCATCTTGAACGTTAGCTTGCGCTTGGTTCAAAGAGCGGATTTGCGTACGCATTTTCTCGGAGATCGAGAGGCCTGCTGCATCGTCGGCTGCACGGTTTACTTTGAAGCCAGAAGACAATTTCTCAGATGATTTACCTTGTGCGATGTTGTTTAGCAACAAGTTACGGTGCGAGTTCATTGCGTTAAGATTGTGGTTGATAATCATGTTGTATTCCTCCTTGGATGTATGAAGGCCCACTTCCTTGTGAGCTCTCTATAAATTTATCGGCTTAATTTGGCCATTACTTTAGAGCTAATTGAATTTATTCATTGTAAACTCCAAAAGTAAAAAAAAAGCCCATTTACGAAAATGGACTTTTCTTACTTTACAAGTATTAACGAAGCAATTGCAGTACGCTTTGTGGCGCTTGATTGGCTTGTGCCAGCATCGATGTCGCAGCGGATTGCAAAATGTTAAGCTTCGTATAGTTCATCATTTCTTTAGCAATATCTGTATCACGGATACGGGATTCTGCAGCTTGCAGGTTCTCAGTTGTTGCACCCAAGTTGTTAAATGTGTGCTCCAATTGGTTTTGTGTAGCACCAAAGGCAGAACGCAATTTGTTGATTGTACCGATGTCTGCATCAATTTTAACAAGAGTGTTGGAAGCTCCCACAGCAGTACCGAGAGATTGAGTATTAATTTGAAGCTGATTCAGTTGAATATCTTGCAGAGAAATCTTAACCGTGTTTGCAGCAGTTGTGGAATCACCTGCTTGGATACTGATGTTTGCAGAACCATTCAATACAGTAATACCGTTGAAGGTTGTGTTTTTCGCGATGTTGTCGATTGCCGTGCTTAGTGCTTTGAACTCCATGTCGATAGCTAGTAAGTCGGAAGCATTGTACGTACCGTTCATTGCTTTAACAGCAAGCTCTTTCATACGAGAAAGCATGTCAGAAACTTCGTTCATTGCGCCTTCAGCTGTTTGTACGAGGGAAATACCATCTTGAACGTTAGCTTGCGCTTGGTTCAAAGAACGGATTTGCGTACGCATTTTCTCGGAGATCGAGAGGCCTGCTGCATCGTCTGCTGCACGGTTTACTTTGAAACCGGAAGACAATTTCTCGGACGATTTACCTTGTGCGATGTTGTTAAGCAACAAGTTGCGGTGTGAGTTCATTGCGTTAAGATTGTGGTTGATAATCATTACATTATTCCTCCTTGGATGTGTGACGGCCCACTTCCTTGTGAGCTCTCTATACATTTATCGGCTTAATTTGACTATTACTTTAGAGCTAATTAAATTTATTCATTATTAACTCCAAAAGTAAAAAAAAGCCCATTTACGAAAATGGACTTTTCTTACTTTACAAGTATTAACGAAGCAATTGCAGTACGCTTTGCGGCGCTTGGTTGGCTTGTGCCAACATGGATGTCGCAGCGGATTGCAAAATGTTAAGCTTCGTATAGTTCATCATTTCTTTAGCAATATCTGTATCACGGATACGGGATTCTGCAGCTTGCAGGTTCTCAGTTGTTGCACCCAAGTTGTTAAATGTGTGCTCCAATTGGTTTTGTGTAGCACCAAAGGCAGAACGCAATTTGTTGATTGTACCGATGTCTTGATCGATTTTAACAAGAGTGGTAGAAGCCCCTGTAGCAGTTCCAAGTGATTGCCCTGTAATTGCAAGCGAAAGAAGTTGAATATCTTGCAGAGATATCTTGACCGTGTTTGCAGCAGAAGTGGAATCGCCTGCTTGGATGCTAATGTTTGCAGAACCATTCAATACAGTAATACCGTTAAAAGTAGTGTTTTTCGCGATGTTGTCGATTGCCGTGCTTAGTGCTTTGAACTCCATGTCAATAGCTAGTAAGTCGGAAGCATTGTACGTACCGTTCATTGCTTTAACAGCCAGCTCTTTCATGCGAGAAAGCATGTCGGAAACTTCATTCATTGCGCCTTCAGCTGTTTGTACGAGGGAAATACCATCTTGAACGTTAGCTTGCGCTTGGTTCAAAGAACGGATTTGCGTACGCATTTTCTCGGAGATCGAGAGGCCTGCTGCATCATCAGCAGCACGGTTTACTTTGAAACCGGAAGACAATTTCTCAGATGATTTACCTTGTGCGATGTTGTTCAGCAACAAGTTACGGTGCGAGTTCATTGCGTTAAGATTGTGGTTGATAATCATTTCATTATTCCTCCTTGGATGTGTGACGGCCCACTTCCTTGTGAGCTCTCTTTACATATATCGGCAAATTTTCGTGCGACTTTAGATCTATTTATAAATTTATTCCTTTTTTTTTAGTTTTTCTGTCGCAAGTGCTGCTAGATCCTTAATAGATTGCATCTGATTGGGAGGAGTAACCGCTTGTTTGTTGTTTTCTCGAATTGATTCCAATACTTCTTTTCGATAAATTTTCACTTGAGAAGGAGCATTTATACCTATTTTTACTTGATCCCCTTCATACCCAATTACAAAAACTTCAATTTCATCATCGATGATAATAGACTGGCCCTTCTTACGCGATAAGATTAGCATGATGATAAACCTGCTTCCTGCTCAGTTGAGGGACCAAATAGCGGGGCTCTGGTAGGGAAATGTCCGTCCTGAGACAATACAATCTGCCGCCCCATCATGTTGCGCACATTTATGAGTAGCGGTGCTAGAAGATTTATTGTTGATTGATCAAAGTGTTCGGCAAGAGTAACGATATTTAATACAATAACATCCTTAGGATCAGTGGTATCCAGTACCGTTTTTTCGCTATCTCGCACTTGAACCTCATAGCCTGGAATAAACGAGAAAGGGTTAGTAACTAAGAAACCCAAGCTTTCTTCTTCTGTGCTCTGCAAGTATGCAAAGGGGGATTGCGTATCCGTCTCGTCGATTGGCAATAACGTAAAGGAATTCAGATGTTGAAATCCTAAAATTGATCCGTCCATGGATATGATTTTCCTGTATAGCTCAGTGAACATAGCCTATCCCCTTATACCATGATGAAATGAAAATGAGCTATTGGCACCAATGGCGCTCATAGCTCTATGCATACAGATCATAATTACTTACCCACATTTTAATGGCATTCATTTGATCCATGTATATATTTACTTTTTGTGGAGTGTAGTTAATCCCCGGCTTGGAAACATGATAATTAATTTCAGGATGCTTCGGAGTGATATCAATTTCTGCAGGACGTGGCGTATATTGAATCTGCACATTCATATTCGATGCTCGACCAGCTACCCTGAGATTCTCAGGATTGTCTGTCATAACCTGAGCAGCAATATCCGCAACAGCACTGGAGGGATTGGATATCTGTTTCATACGATTACCTTCTTGAACGATCTTCGCGATAGCCTGCATTGTTCGCTCATTATATTGAGCAGTCAATATTCGGGTCGTTTCAATAGGGCCACCCTTAGCCAAAGCTAACCATGCAGCAGAGGAATCAACAGTTAATTCCCCTCGGGGCTGACGAATTTGCATATCCACCCGAGGAGAACTAATTTCCAACTCTCCCGGAGGGGATTCAATCTTATGATCTCCTCTCGGGCTTTCCATGCCTAAGCGACCGAGTGTTGAACGAATGGATAATCTTTGTAATTCCATTCAGACCACACCTTTCTAGTATGTTCTTTATCTTAAGTAATCCACAAGGCTTGGCTGTATGATCTTAGAACCGACTGAAAGAGATGCTTGGTACACATTCTCATCTCGTTGAAGATTCATTATGGCCTGCGCGATATCGGTATCTTCCGTCTTCGCAATTAGTCCATTCAATGATTGATTGAGATCCTGATTTCTATTGTCCAGCATTTCAATCCGATTGGCTCGAGCACCTACCTCAGAACGTATGCCCAAAAAGGTGTTAAACCGTGTGTCTAACCGTTCCATAGCTGAACGGGCTGCGTTACTATCATTCGAATTCATGGCATCACGCAATTCCTTAAATACAGTGAATACATTGTCTGCATCTGTCGAAGCACCAAACACAGAGTTACCAGATATATTCGTCTGAATTTCTACTCCCGGAGCCAGCGGCAATAAGATTGAGGCTTCATCTGTATCCGTTGTACCTGCTGTAGTCGTATCGTAAGGTTGGGTAGTAGTCAATTGACCATTAAAAGTATATTTCCCATTTACTTGATCGTTACCCAGCGTCACGGCTTGCTTGAAAATCCCATCTAGCTCCTTGCCAATGGCTTCACGAGCTTCCTTAGAGCTAGAATCACTAATCCCTCGGACAGCCAATTCTTTCGCTCGTTGCAAAAGCTCATTAATTTGATTCAATACCGTATCCACATGGTCAACAGAGGATGTAGCCGTCGTAATATTCCGCTGATACTGATCATTCATTGACAATTCACTGCGATAGCGCAGTGCATAGGTAATGCCTACCGGATCGTCAGATGCACGATTGATCTTTCTACCGGTTTCAATCTGCTCTTGAGTAGCACTCATGCGGTTATAGTTATTATTCAAATTACGAATTAATTGATTATGGATCATTCCAGAAGTTACTCGAATAGTCATTAGTATTCACCTCATCCATTCACATCAGTATTATCTTCCAACAACGCCCATACCATTAATGACCTTATCAAGAAGCTCATCAACCGATGTCATAACACGAGCAGCGGCGTTATAGGCATGCTGGAACTTGATAAGATTAGACATTTCTTCATCCAATGAAACGCCACTGACGGATTGTCTCCTACTATCTACCTGAGCGAGAATGGCGTCCTGATTGCTAATCTGACGTTTCGCATCTTGCGATTGAACGCCTAATTGTCCGATTACGGAACGATAATAATCGTCAATAGTCCCGTTGCCTATAACTGGAGTTGATCCATCTGGGCTAACAAAATTCATCTTAGTATCCTTCAAGTTAGCCATGAGAAGCGCCAATGTATTATTCCCTGGCACTACCTTTTCCGGAGTCCCTATTGTACGCATTGAAGTTGCTATAGCATCTGGTGAATCTGCAATAATAGAGTTTAATCGAATAGTTGCAGCGGTAATAGGTCCACCATTACTCGATACGAAGAAAGGCACCCCTGCTGTTGGTGGATTCTGCAACGTATACCCCATTGTATGAAGCTCGTTAATTCCATTTACAGGAACTGTTAGAGGCGTTGATAGAGTCCGAGAGGCACCATTATATGTAACTCCGTTAAGAGTAATTCCATCTGGTAATACGCTACCCGCAGGAATAGTTACTGTGAATTGACCATTAGCTAAGCTGTTGGCTAAAGTATCTAATTGACGCTGATAATCTCTCACGTAAACATCACGTGAAGTAATCATCCCATAGACCTCGCCGCTATTTAAATCCGTTCCATATGCCCCTTGCAAACCAGCCGAATCAACTGGATTATAATCTTGGCCGGCCACAAGGTTCGTGCCGCCCATGTTGATTTCATATCCTTGATCGGTGTCGGTAACCGTAATATTGACGATCTTGGATAGCTGATCGACTAGAAGATCCCTCTGATCCTTCAGATCGTTCGGGTTATCTCCATAAGCTGATATTCTAGAAATTTCTTTATTTAGCTTGGATACATTCTCAAGCATTGTATTGATTTGAGTTGCCTTCACATCCAGGTTACTGGTCAAATCCTGCTCTAAGTTAACGAGCTGTTTACTAGACAAATTAATCGCATCGACTAGGGCAAGCGTATTCTCACGAAGAATTTTACGCCCTGTAATATTTTCTGGATCCTGAGCTAAGTCAGACCATGATTTCCAGTATTTATCAACTAATGTCCGGATACCCGTCTCATTAGGCTCATTAAATATCGCTTCCAGCTTCTGCAGAGTATCAGCCTGAATCGACCATTTCCCCTGGTCCTGACTGTTGCTCCGATACTGGCTATCAAGAAAAGATTCCCTTATCCGAGTAATTGAAGTGAATTCTACGCCCGTACCAAGCTGACCCGGCGCAGTTGAATGAGTCATGCCGACCGCTTCAATAGGACGAGTAGCTTGCATATTTACAGTTTGACGGGAATAGCCCGCCGTGTTGGCATTAGCAATGTTATGACCAGTTGTCTGCAAAGCAGCCTGTTGGGTGAATAATGCACGTTTGGAAGTCTCGAGTGAATGGAATGTAGATCTCAAGGATACACATCTCCTTGGTTCAAGTTGGTTAAGCTCTTGTATCGAACGTTCTTCTTGGAGTGCCTGAGCTGCCCGAACGATTCGGAGAATAAGTCATATCCTCGTCGTACGGCGCTGATAATAAATCAATCTGAAATCCTAGAAATTCCAAGGATTGGCGAACGAGCAGCTGATTCCGTTCATTCTGATCCTTTAACAGCTGAACCTGTTCCCTTAATCGATCTCCGGCTGCTTTCAGAGCTTGCTTGTGCTCAGCTCTATGCAGAGCTTGCATAAGATCAGCTAGAGTTGATGCTGGCTTAGGCGTAAGCCCCAATTCCGTCCAACACTGAAGCGTGAACTGGGTAATATCCCGGTTTAACTGCTCCATCGTAGCTATCGATTTAGATTCCTTGGCTGTGAAAGTCATCAGTTGGTCAATACGATTTTCGATGACAGCCTTCTGCTTCTCATGAGCTAGCTCAAGTAATTCTTCATGTATGTCTGACAAGCTGTTCAATGTATTTAACAGGCTCTGGATGCTCAAAGAGGGTCACCTCATTCTTTACTTGCAACAGGACGGAAGAAAGGGAGTAGCTTTTCAACCAGTTTTCCAGCATCCACCTCATAGGTACCCGCTGAGACTTCATTCTTTAAGCTCTCGATACGTTGAGCCCGATTGGGTTCGTCCGCACGCTGGGCACCTAACAGTTCCATTGCTTCTGCGGAAAACTGAACCTCATCCTTACGACGTTTACCAGTAGACTGGTTCGTGCGCGTATCGGATTGTTGTTGGTAAGTGCGATAAGCACTTATACGCTGGGAATCATTAATTTTCACGTTCATCACCCCAATATATAAAAAAACCGATAATGTATAATCTTATTATCGGTCGATGTTTATGAAATGTTTAGAGTTACAATTATTTGTCACGATCGTGGATCCGATCCCCGATTCGGTAAGCCCCTTTGTTCCTATCGTCTAAATTCTGCTGATGCAATCCTCTTGAGTTTGCATCCTTTACGCCCTGTTGTAGACGTTTTTTGCAAGATTCACAAATGTGATTCTCACGAATAAGAATGCCGCAAGATTCACAAGGATAAGACATATTAGGAGCATTAACAAGCGATATTCTACCTTCGCGTATCCATCGGGTAATTTGTTTAATGCTTATTTCCATTTCCTCAGAAAGCTGCTGAATATCTAAGCCTTTATGCTGGCGCAGATAATCTACACATCTCTCGTAATCTCTCTCCAAATCCTGGTAACAATTATTGCAGACATCTCGGAAATTTTTGTTGAACAATTTCTCGCATCTTGGACAGTAGGTCAAATTCACGCAATTATCTCCTCGATTTTCCGACATTAATTGACATAGGACAACCCCATTGTACTAAATATTTCAAGGCCTTGCTATTGTTTGTTTAGGCTGAAGCCGAAGGCTTCGACGGTGAAATTTCATTAGAAAGTGTTGGCTGATCTGCAGCCTTTAATTGGGCTGGAACACTACCAAACAGAACCCAAGACCAGCTTGTCAACCTACTGATTAACGTTACAACAATCCATGAAATAATCAACGCTGATAGGAACTGACCTGCATACCACATATGATGAGCCATTGTGCCTCCCCCATTTAAAGGGAATTTCCGATAAACTAGCAACACAATAGGATGGAACAAATAAACTCCGAACGATACGATTCCTAAATGACGTAATCTCCCGACCAAGAACGAGTTATTCATTCGACCTCCAAGTAGGAAAGCGACTTGAATAAGAACTAGCGGTGTTAGCATCGTATATATGTCCCATAGCCCATCATAAAGTGCATTGTGGAATCTCGTTTGATGCACTCTTTGATAATAGAAGATCGTTACATAGGATATACCGGCTGCGAGCCACGTTGCCCAAAGAGTAACCCATACAAGCACTCTAGATTTAGAAACATTTTCTTTAGCAATAATAAGCCAAGACTTAATTCTATCAAAATAAATCCCTAGCCACGCACCAAGAAAATACTGCCCGAAATACGAGAGTGACCAGCTACCCCGGTTTTGAACGTGCCAATACTCCCTGTTATACAGGAAAAATGCCCACTGTAGCCCGACACCTATGATCACAGCCCCAGCTGCCAGCCATCTAAATCGCTTGAACAAGAATAACAATACAGGGAACAATAAATATAACTGAATACTTATAAAAACAAAGTACAAATGCGTATAAGCTTGACCCCTAAGCAGCTTCTCAAAAAAACTAGGCCACATAAGAGAAATATTCCATTCAAATCCGTTCTGATACCATCTTAGTATGAAATAAAAAGCTGAGAACAATATATATGGAACTACAATATACGTCAGCCGATTGCGATAAAACTTCTTAAAGCGAGCAGCAGTAAGCGGCTGAGGATAGTAATTATAGAACAGTACAAAGCTGCTAAGTAAAATAAAGGTAGTTGTCCCTATCTTCGAAAATATATTAAGAAAATTATAAACTCCGTATAAGCTTGTCCCTTTCATTTCCAATGTAGCGAACGATGTGGAGTGTACCATGAGTACACCTAAGATGGCTAAGCCACGAACGATATCGATTTGAGTTAATTTTGTACGACGCTCCATGACGCCCCCCTCTGGACTTTCACCCTAAATAAATTTCCAAACAGATTCTCTCATCATAGCATAGAAGGAAATATGTCGAAAAGAGAATTAATCCAGTAGTATTTGCACAATTTGCTATGAACGCGCCCACAAAAGACCGTAAACCTCAGGCTGCGCTTTGAAAGTAGCTGTATTTCTTAATACTCTTGCACATTCATCCAATGTACTTCCAGTCGTATAAATATCATCTATAATAATAATTTTGCTATGTGTAGATTCATTAGATAGAGTCCTTTCGGAAAATGATTCAGAAGCTACAGAAGCAAAATTGCCCCTCATATCCTCCACTCGGCTTTGACGGGTTTTCAAGCTTTGCTTCTCAGTGTGACGTAATCGGAGCAGCATCGGACTGTAAGTGAGCCCATACCATCGCGATAGATGGAGCGCAAGTCTTTCCGCTTGGTTAAAGCCCCTATCCTGCAATCGTTCAGGAGCAAGAGGAACAGCTGTTATGGTATCGAATGCCGACTGCTTGGAATATGGACTTCCAATGGACAGGCAAAGCCTTTCATAACCGAAAGATAGCATGGCAGCTAAGATAGACTCGAGCTTTTCATCACCCCGATATTTGTATAGTGCAAGCCACTCTTTCATTAAATCGTCATAGCGAACGGCACAGCGGCTTAATGAATAATGTCGTGCTGTACGTCGAACACAATCCTCACACGTTTCAGCCCTTCCGCATATTCTACAAACCGGATGCACGATCCAAGGAATGGCATGCTGGCAGGAGTTACACAAGGATGCTAAGATTTTGCGCGGCATTGGATTATGTATAGGCATGGCTATGCTATGGATATTGTTAGAGCTGTTGCGTCCACAAATGGGACAAGCTGCTTGTTCCGGGGCGAACCATGAGCTTATGTTTAGCTTCATTTTAAACATCTCCTATCAGACGTAGATATGTCCTAAAAAGTTCAAAAATAAGGAAGAAGAAAGCGTTTATATTAAAAAGCCTTGTTGTCGAGCCATAGTATTCATACTACGTATTTGACTTATCGCGCTCCGCTGAGACATTGTCCACGTGGCCGCACCAAAGAATACAAAGCCGTGTGGATCATCTGAGGATCTGCCCGCCCTCCCAGCCATCTGAACTAGTGATGCTGCATCAAACAGAGGATTATCAGTATCTAGAATGAATACATCACTTTTAGGGATCGTAACTCCGCGCTCAAGTATTGTGGTCGTTACGAGTAAATTGATGGAGCGTTCGCGAAATGAAATGACTTTATCCGTGCGTACGGCGTCCTTTGACGAAGTCCCATCTATGATTTGTGGCATGACATTGAGCAGCTTGGCGTGTTTCCTCAGTAGCTTAACGAACGGCTCAACCTGCTTAACATAGGGGACAAAAATAAAAATTTGAGCGGTGCGCTGAATGGAGTGTTGAAGAGCTTCTACTAGCTTAGAAGGCAGCTTATTTTTCCGTAGCATTTGATTAATCGTGGGGATAGTGAGTCTTTTCGGGACCGGCAATGGATGACGATGATACCGAACGGGCACACGGGCACATGCAAGTCGTTTGCGCCTTGCTGCACGCTGTAATGGCACGGGTGGAGTAGCACTTAATAAGACGGTAGAGCCCGACTTTTTGCGACATTTGTCTGCTGCATAATACAGCATCTGATCGTTGTGGTAAGGAAATGCATCTAACTCGTCTATTAGAACGAGATCAAATGCTTCCTGGAATCGGATTAATTGATGAGTCGTTGCAAGAGTTAGAGCACCATTGCTCCATCGCTCCGTGCTGCCGCCATACAGAACAGCTCGTGTGTCGTTTGGGAATGCTTTGGCTAGCCTTGGGGCTAGCTCGAGCACTACATCACGACGAGGGGTAGCTACAAGCGCTCTCCCCCCTTGCGTTAACACTGCTTCTAATAGTGGAAAAATCATCTCTGTTTTGCCGGCGCCTGTAACTGCCCATAAGAGAAAAGAATCGCCTACTCTTTCGGCCTTGCTCGATGTGAGGAACTTTAAGGCTGCTGCAGCCGCATGGCTCTGGGCAGGGCTAAGCCCCCAGCGCTCTGCTAAGTGAGCAGGTGTTAGCTGCGTGGGGCTGAGCTTGGGGGTGAAGGGGTGGGGATGAGAGTGTGAGGAGCCGGCTGAGTGAGAGTTTGATGACAGCGATGGGATAAGGGATGGCGATGAGAAGTTCGAGTTAGATGATTGCGATGGGGCAGCGGATGGAGATGGGAATTTCGAGTTGGATGACTGGAATGGAGTAACGGTTGCAGATGGGAAATTCGAGTTGAATGATTGCGATGGGGCAGCGGCTGGAGATGGGAAATTCGAGTTTGATGACGACGATGGAATAACGGATGCAGATGGAAAGAGGCTGCTTGTGGTGATCGTAGCGTTAGAAGGTACGCCGAGAATAAGCAGGCCGCACTCGCGGCTGCGGCCCATTGTTAAACAAGCCTCGCAATATGCGCAGGCTTGTCCGCAAGCGGCGCAAGGTGTGCGCCTTAGCTTGTCCGGGCCGCTGCCGCAACGCCGGCAGGCCAGCTTGTGGGGGCGGCGTTGCACAGCCGCAAGCCCGAGAAGGCGAGCGGAGCGTAGCCGCTCGCCCCAAGAGCGGAAGCCGCGTTGCGGCGGAGCAGTGGGCTTGGGGGCAACCGCAGCGGTGAGCTGCAGTTGCCCGGTAAGCGCCGCAAGCTGTAGCGCGGCGGAGAAGTCGGCGGGATCGGTCGCCGGCATTACGTTTTCAAATATCTGCAAGGCTTCCTCCTTAAGTAGAGATCGTCCCGCCAAATAATAACTAGCTATACGGGCTCCCTCGGCCAAGCTACCCATCTTCCGCTGAAATGCCACTTCACCCTGCTCCTGAAATCTAGCATCGTTAGATCT
The DNA here is from genome assembly GCF_004295585.1 of Cohnella abietis. Taxonomy (NCBI): domain Bacteria; kingdom Bacillati; phylum Bacillota; class Bacilli; order Caryophanales; family Paenibacillaceae; genus Cohnella; species Cohnella abietis. The sequence continues at coordinate 6,279,088 of NZ_AP019400.1, forward strand.
ATCAGTTTTTACAATTACCTTATCTACGCTGCAAGGTAAATTCTCTTTAGTATCTCCTATAGCCATGTTTACCATCTGTTTAAAATCTTCCTCCCATGCAGGATCTGGCATCATCAACCTCCCCCTTCTTTTCCCCTCCCTACTCCACTGCTCCTCAAAAAGACGACGAACCTCTTCAGCAATCCCCAGCGGCAATGCTTCTCGCACCCTAATCATTCTATCTGCCCTATTTCTCCAATAGCTCTTATCCACTTCCCATGCAATAGAAAACATTACCTGCTGGACTTGTCCATGCTGTACCGAATAGAGAGTTACCCTCATCACTATCGCCCCCATTTACATAATAAAAAAGCACACCCTTATACGCTGCTAACAGCGATACAAGAGTGTGCTTCACCCGGATTCCATTTTATTCCTTATGAATCTCATTGTATGATAGAAACAAGCTTGCGGCAACTCTTTTTCAGCTCCCTGTCAGTAAACGCCTTCAAATCGGCAATCGCGCCAAATCAGCAGAACGTGCCAGCTCTACCCAAACAACATCCTGCTTAGACATACCAACACCCTTGTCATCCTTAAGCAAACACTCCTGCTCCAAGCGGGCTACATTTGAAGAATATTCTCCTTCATCTTTCCTTACCCAACCAATGCCTGAATGATCACGCGCAAAACACTCCATAATTTTACCCGTATCATCCGAAGACTGATCAAGCACAACCGTTATCCCGATTTCCGTTCCTGTACGCCTTGAAAATTGCTGAAGCGCCCTAATGTACCATTCAATCTGCATTTGGTGGTTGCCTGCAACAAGCACGTAATGTCGACGAATCCCGCCTGATCCTCGCTGAATTGTCCAATGTGCGAATGCCGCAGCCGCAGCGTAAAAGCCGATTATCCACAATAGCTCGGGAATCACGGCGGCCACCTCCTTTTGTATAAGCGTGAGCAGCATCCTTGCCGAAATAGAACTGTCAACTATCCTCAGCATTCCGCCAACTCGTTCAACAATATATGCCGTTCAGGATTCGAGAGTTCCAACACATCATCCGCACATATCCATCCAGCAGAATCCAACAAATTAAACTATATATTTACAATTGTTATATCAGCAATTACAATAAGCTTAAATTTTATCTTTATTCTGGTCGTGAAGCACACGCCACTTTCTCGTCAGCATTAGCTGAACGGGGGAGTGGCTATTTTATTTTAGGGAGGAATACATAGTGGACTTTGAGACGGCTTATTCTAAATTTAAGGAGAAGCACAAAAAAGCAAGACACGGGGAAAGCTTACGCAGACTAACTGAAGGACATGGACATGGCGAAAAATTATTACTCCAAAACATATGGTGGCCAGCGTTCCAAAATTTTGACAACTTATATCCAGAATACGAGGTGAGTGACTTTAAGGATGGGACAAGATTTTTAGATTATGCTTTCCTATTGAATTATGTGATGTTGGATATAGAATGTGATGGCTTTAATCCTCATGCCAAGGAAATCAGCCGCACCAAATTCTCAGATAATCTTATGCGACAAAATCACCTCATTCTCGATGGATGGAAGGTTCTGCGTTTCTCTTATGATGACGTTGTTGAACGTCCGCGGATGTGCCAGCAAGTCCTTCAACAATTTATGGGCAAATGGATTACTGTTAAAAAGGGGGACCAAGTCGCAAGTTTGTCTGCAGAGGAGCGAGATATTTTGCGTATGGCATTAAGGCGTGGGAGAATCGTACGACCAGGAGACATCTGTCACCTGTTAGCGGTAGAAAATCAGAAAGCTAGAAAGCTCCTCCAAAGCCTCTACAGAAAACAACTTGTCACGCCTTCTGGGAAGGGCATTGATCGTATTTTTAGTTATAGGCTTGCTGAATCTGTAACCTCAGACGACCTCGGCTTGTGAAACAACAATGTAAAACATAGTACTTGGACTACAGGCGGTCATTGCATGGTTCATTAGCGATGCAAAACATCGTATTTGGACTGCACACGGTCACCGCTTAGTTCATTAGCGATGCAAAACATCCTTGTCTTCAATAAAATCAGTGGCATTCGGAGAAAAGTGCTCCAAGTAGAATGAATTACATCGCTATCGTGCATAGAGATTGGATAAATAATGGAGATAGCGATATAAAACATCGTATTCAATATTGGCGGAGGAAAAAGTTAGTTTTATGGCGCGTTTGCTTCGGGAGGGGACGGACTTTTGGCGAGACCGTTGTTCGGCGAGTTAGCCATTGTTCGGCGACTCATCCATTGTTCGGCGACCCAGCCATTGCTCGGCAAGTTAGCCGCTGTTCGGCGTGGCGATGGCCTGAGCGGACGATCACTCGTGATAAGAACAATCACCAAACAAAATTCGCGACTACCTGGGTCGTTGAAAGACCGTGGAGGCGCGAATGATGATTAAGCATTATGTAGTTGGTACTTTAGTTTTAAGTTACTAGAGTGTTACCCAGCCGTATTTGATAGAGGTGATAACGGCTTGTGTGCGGTCGTCAACTTCCATCTTCTGCAGAATGCTACTAACGTGATTTTTGACTGTTTTTTCGCTAATGAAGAGGTTTTCTCCAATAGTCTTGTTACTCTTACCTTCAGCCATTAATCGCAGCACCTCAGCTTCCCGACGAGTAAGCGGATTGTTGCCACGCGGTATGAATTTCGTAACCGTCTCACGACTAGCCGCAGCACCCGATGTTGCACCAATTTCGTCCAGATAAGTCATCCTGCGAAGCTGATTGATTAATTTTCCTGTCACCTTAGGATGGATGTAAGCATGCCCTTCCGCAACTGTGCGAATAGCATTGATAAGTGCCTCGGCTTCCATGTCCTTCAGCAGATAACCCGTCGCGCCCTTGCGAAGGGTTTCGAACACATAGCTCTCGTCATCGTGTATTGATAGAATAATAACTTTAATTTCCGGAAAAATATCGCGAAGTCGCTCTGTTGCTACAACACCATTTTCCGTAGGCATGTTAATGTCCAGCAACACGACGTCTGGTTTCTCATGATTACAGAACTCCAACACCTGTATGCCGTCGCCACACTCGCCAATGACTTCTAGATCGTTCTCCATGTTCAAAATTCGTTTCAGCCCTTCGCGGAACAGCTGATGATCGTCGGCAAGGAGTACTTTAATTTTACGAACCGCATTTTTATTCTCCATGTGCGATTAACTCCTTTCCTGATTCAGATTTAATGGGAACATTGATCTTTATTTTGGTGCCTTGCCCAATGATTGATTCTATGTCCATTTTCCCCTGCAGTAGCTCAACTCGCTCCTTCATCCCAATCAGACCAAAATGCGAATGGGTTTTCGCGCGGGACTCCACTACATCCAGATGAAAGCCGACTCCATTATCCTCTATAGTTAGATATACGGTTTCTTCATTAAAGGTCATTTCCAGAGATACAAAAGTAGGCTGAGCATGTTTTAACGCGTTGTTATAGCCTTCTTGAACGAGTCTGAACATAGCCGCTTCCATTGCACTAGGTAGACGCTTTTCCTTACCTATAGTCTCAAAAACAGCCCTGATGCGAGTCTTCTCCTCAAAATCCTGCACAAACTTCCGCAAAGTCGGAACCAATCCCAAATCGTCCAATGCCATCGGTCGGAGGTTAAAAATAATTTTGCGAATATCCTCCAGCCCAATACGAATTTGCAATTTCAAATCGATCAGCTCGTTTTTAACAAGCTCCATGTCTTTCGTATCTAACAGCCGCTCCGCAATCTCCGTGCGTAGCACTAGATTAGCCAAGGACTGGGCTGGGCCATCATGGATTTCCCGAGCAACTCGCTTACGCTCGTCTTCCTGTGCCAGAATGATTTTAAGTCCAATTAGCTGACGGTTTTTCGCCGATTCTAGAATCCGTGTTATCTGATTCAAGTCACCAGAAAGATAGTCAAGCACGACACTCATCTGAAGGTTGATCGTATCCGCTCGCTCAATGGAAATCTCCACATTTTTTACTCGGTGCTGCAGATCGTCACGACGTGTTTTCAGGTAGCTCTCCTTCTCCCGATAAACCATCAGGTCCAGCTGAAATTGAGTCGCCTTCTCATAGGCTGACTTAATATCATGCTCGGAGAAACGAACGAAATCACGGCTAACCTCAGTTAACCGTATTCTCGCAAGCCGATAATCCCGCTCCAACAGATCTACTTTATCAATAGTATCCGACGTTTCTCGCAGTACCTTCTCCAGCTCAAGAGTTAAGGCAAGAAGCTCACGACGGGCAACCTCGCAAATTTCAAAAACCTGAACCTTACTATCTTCCATAACAGAGATGGCATTCTGGATTACACGATCTATTTGGTCTACATGATAATCCATATTGACGTCTCCCTTATGATCTTTAACGCCTGCTTATATATGTGTCATTCCCATAAAATCAAGGCCGCCCAGCGTCTTCTAGCAATATTCCCATCATACCATAATTATTAGTTTCAATGAGAGGAGGTTTAGGACTTTTGATATAAAATTAATGAATTGTAATGGTTTTTGTTTTGCTTACCCAGTCTACCTTCTGACCGAGCTGCTCTGATATGACGCGAACAGGTACATAGACACTACCATTAACAATGGTAGGTGTGACGGTAAGTGTTTGACGCACGCCATTAACCGTCATTTTATTACTACCTACCCACAATTCAAGCATGGTGTCGCCTCTTAGAATCGTAACTCTCTTAGATTTATTATCCCAGAGAACCTGAGCTCCAAGCGAATCCGCAACAAACTTAAGTGGAAGGAAATTCGTGTTCGTGCCTTGCTGCATGAAAGGAGCCCCTGGCAGTGTAACCTTCTTCCCGTCAACCTTCGCTTGTTTACTGCCAACCGTCATAACGATAGTCGAATTAGTAACTTTAATCCCTGATGGCGGATATTGCAAGGCGAGATTATCAAAAGCGAGTTGGCCCTGTAACGCACGTTCGTCTTGGTCCTCCTCCGCATTAACAATATAAAGCTTTGTCAGCTGTGCCGGACCCTTTAATCCTGCTGCAGCTAAGTCTACACGGATATTCTTCCATCCCATCCAGTCAATCTTATCGGCTATCGTGGCGTATACCGTTTTACCGTTCACATCTGTAAACTCCGCCCTCAACCAGTTATAGCTCTGATCACCTAGTACATCGAGAGTAAGTGCGCTTGGCGTTCCCGTTACGGTAATCCCTTTGCCATCATTAAGAACAGCATTAGCATATCGTTTGCCAGCGCCTACAGTGAAGTCATAATCCATTAATAGAACATTGGAAGATTCACGTCCCTGAACTCCCGTTGTAATGGATGTATTTCCTACCGTTTCCTTCGGTGTTGCGGTAAATCCAACCTTATAAGAAACCTTCTCAAAGTCCTCAAGCGGTTTCTCAGTTCCTGAAGCGAGCGCAGCTACAGTACCGAAGCCATCATATCTGGCTACAGCATACCCGGCAGTAATGTTACTATTAACTTTATCTATCGTTATTTTCCCATTGCTAGAGCTCCCCGTAAATCCATAGAATTCCCAAGCTACTGAAGATGCTGGTAGTGACAATTGACGCCCGTCCGTTAACTGAACCTTAACCGGAGCATTAATGGTCATCCCTGGCTTTAGCAATGTTGTGCTCGGCTCTACGATAAGCTTCGATATCTGAGCCTCTCCAATTACCTCAATTGGAATAGTATCTGATGCACTGCCCGCATTAACGCTGAGCTTTGCTGTTCCGGATTTAGACGCGAGGAAAGTGCCCTCTGTGAAAGCCCCCAACGGCTTGTCGATGCTCCATGTCGGTGTTAAGCCACTCGGATCAATCGGATTGAAATAGTTATCGTAGGCTTTCAACGAGAAATTAGATTGTTGGCCTATGAACAAAGTTTTGGATCCACTCGCTACTATCCCCTTAATCGTGCCTTGTGGGGCAATGGTGTAGACACCAATCCCATTGGCTACCTGACGTTGAGTCGTTCCATATGACGTAGGGTGCGTTAGCCCAACTTGAAACTCACCTAGTGGACGGGAAACCATCGTCGTTGAGCCGCCACCATCAAGATTTACTGCTTTCCAAGCTCCTAACTGGAGAAGCATCTGCTGCAGTACCTTGAGAGTTACACCTTTACGTCCCCCATTCTCCTCAACGGTAACCAAATACACCGTGGATCCATCCTTAGAATATCCGACAGCTGTACGGGCTCTATTGGCACTACCACTGACACCATCAATATCCCTTGAGAAGGCCGCTGCAACACCATTATCTAGCAAAAGCGTATGTCCGCTTACCATCATCTGAAAGCTAGATTGATCATAGGATTGACCACTATTATTTGATTGGAGCGAGTATTCCGTAGTAACTTTGTCACCAATAATAAGATGCGACTTGATGAAATCTGTTGCTGTCTTATTACCACTTCCACGTAATATATAGCCATTCGCAGGAATTGCCGTCTTAATCGGCGTACCAATTGAAACTTCGGTTACATTACCATCCACTATTAAAGCCTCACTAGGAATTGTACTACTAGCAATTGGCCTCTCAGGCGCTGTCCAAGCACTAGTATACATATATAGGGTATCGACATGGCTATACGCTCTATCAGGTTCTGTGCGATAGGCAGACTTATTTAATCCTGTTAGTTTAAACGTTGTTCCGTCTGCTGCTGTAACCATTCCAGAGAAGCTAAAATTGTCGATAACCGGTTTACGGTCTTGGGTCACTCCGAAGGTATACATTCCCTTCAATTGCTCGCTGCTTACTAGAAGCTGGCCGGAAGTAATCTGTGCTCCCATCGGAACGGCTTCTGTCGTAATTCCTGTTCTGAAAACATCTCCATTAATACCGGCAACAGCTCCGGTTTCTTTAGACATTGCTCCGACGGATTGTTTGGCCGTAACGCTGCCTTGGGGTCCGCCCATCGCGTTTAGCTGTACGTAGGGATTTGTTAGATCAATTTCTAATACATGAAGAACCTCCGTTGCTTTGGTCGCGTTGGAAGGTACCCAGTTATAGTTTACCTGACGGGCTCCAGACGTAACCATAGTTTCGGATTGCTTTACTAGCTTGTATGTAACAGCAGCAGGGGCTGTAGCAGCAGAGACGTGCGAGATTGAGGTTAATGGTGAGAAAGAGGTGAATAGGTTTAATGGTGCGGTGAACACCAATACCCCCGCAAGAATGGGAACAATAATGCGGAATCGTACACTTTTATATCTAGATTGATTCGGTTTTTGAGACGGAATTAGGGTAGTTTGAGATGAAAATGATTTCTGCTTACTACGGGATGAGTGAGATTGTTGTGGTGGCATGTAAGTCTCCTGCAATTCTATTAGTATTTGGCCGAAGCGTCGCAGCTCCTATAAAGCTCCTACTCTATTAGACTCTTTAAGAGTCAAAAAGTTACACCTCAATAGAGATTGTCATTAAAAATTAATATACTGCAAATATGACTACTATTTGCTAGATTTGTCGGAATAACGGTGTTTTGCGAATATAGTGCTGTAACTTTTACATTCTGAATAACGTAAAAAAGCGGCAACCATCGCCGCTTTTCCCCACTACTATTTATTTAAGCTCTGCACGTTCACGCTTAGTCAGCTTATTCCATACGAGCTGATAGGAATGCTCGAGCATAGCATGCACCTCACTATCAGGCACACCACCATCAAACACTACTGTATTCCAGTGCTTCTTGTTCATATGATAGCCCGGTAGGACAGAGCCGGGATATTGTTGCCGCAGTAGCCATGCTTCTTCCGGCTCTACCTTCAGATTAACACTTTCGTGCTCACCTGTTCTGCCTAGCAAGGCAAACATTTTACTTCCTACGAACAACACCGGTAAATTAGGATCGAAGGGGTAATGCAAACTTGAACCTACCCATTCCAATCCTGCCTCCATTATCTTTGCATGGTTCATAGGAAATCCACGTATTCCAAAAATCTCTTAATCATAATTGCTGCCTCTGCACGAGTCGCATTGTTTTTTGGATTGACCGTCTTCTCGGGTGTCCCTTTAATAAAGCCAGCTGTTACACTAATGGCCATGCCATCCTTGGCCCAGCTGCTAATTTTGGTGCGATCCTTGAAGCCATTAAGGGCAGTACTCGTTGCCGTCTTGCTCACTCCCGCATACTTCATCGCTCTTACTAACATCGTAGCCATCTCCTCACGGGTAACAGGAGCTTCCGGACGGAACTTCCCGTCTGTTCCTCCCTCTACAATACCCGCATCGCTAACGGCACCAATGTAAGCAGCAGACTTATAGTTGGAACCAACATCCTTAAACTTTGCTGCGGATGCACTAACGCCATTAAGACCTAGACCACGTGCAATAAATACCGCAAAATCTGCCCTCGTGATAGCCTTGTTAGGAGCAAAGCTTGTTAGGGAGGGTCCATCTACAATGAACTTAGAGGCTAACTGGGATACATCATCTCTAGCCCAGTGCTTAGCCATATCTGTATAGGTTATATTGGCACGAATTGCCGCGTACACGCTATTACCTTTTCTCATAAAATCAACCTTGACGCTACCGTTGGAATTGCTAACCTTAGACGGTACATAAGTCACATCACCAGAATCACTATCCATACGTACGACGGCAATATCGTTCGTAGCACCTACCGACGAGGGAAGGACAAAGGTTCTAGTGACATATGCTTCATAAGAGTCGATCTCCCTTTCTCGTCCACCCGCAAGTATAATCGCTGTAAAATCAGCAGGAGTCACAAGCATCTGTGCACCTTTGCCACTTAGCTTGGAAACAAGAGGGGTGCTAGGCGTCTTCTCAATATTGAGTAATAAATACGCTGCAGACACGTCCCCCCCAGTCGCTTGAAGCTGCTTACTGTAGTTAATTGCTTTAAGCGGTAACGTGAACTGCAAATCTCCAAAATCTAAACGGATTGAAGCATTGGCGGATCGTGACGCCGCATCCATAATCGAACGCAGTGGAATACCTACCAAAGCTCCCGCTTCAGTCGTTGGAACCTTGAAGGTTACCATTGGTACAGTAACTCCAGCCGTTGTTTTAACCAAGTCGAAAGCAGAAATTAGTTTATCTCCATTAATCATATAACGGTTCGCCGATCTTCCTGAAGCTGTCGCTGCAGAAACGACTGTTGCAGCCTTTGCATTGATAAACCTTAGTGCTCCCGCTCCGTCAGTTTCTAGGTAATCTGGTAAATTACCTATCACAGCAGATCCGCCTTGGTTGGTAACTGTTAAATCATTAAAAACGGCTACCTGCTGACTCAAATAATCCTTTAACGTTACCCCTGTACTACTGTAGCTGACAGTAACACGTTGTCCTGCTTTAACGGCAGAGGAAAGGGTTAAAATAACCTGTGTTCCTGATACAGAAATGTTTGTTACCGGAACGGCTACACCATCATACTTCACAGTGTACTGAGTAATATACGGTGTTGAGTAAGAGCTTAAGTTAGTTGAATAAACAATTGATAATTGACTATTTGATATATTCAGCGAAGCGACCTGCGCCACTGCCCCCGCTGCACCTGAATTGAAGCTGTGACCGACAATAGCCAAGGCGGGATTACCCGAGAGATCAGATATCCCTGGACTCCCAGGGTAATAAAATAACTGTACAGGAACATTGCTAGTTACGCTTTGAGACAATAGCAGCTCCACCGTATTGTTGACGATATTAACAGAAGTAATTATAGCCGCTGTTCCACTTATCGTTAATGAAAAACTAGATTTAGGAGGGATCGTCGTTGTATTTAGTCCCTCATTGTAGGTCAAGATGACTTTATTGCCATTCAGAGTAGCCGAAACAAACTGCGGCTCCGTGGTATCAAGAACATTACGAATATAATAATCGGTAAAGGCCGGCATCAAATTTCCATTCTGGTCCCTAATGGGATTAGAGCCTGGGGTATAGCTGATAGAAACAGGCTGGGGGCTAGTCGATGTAGTATTTAACGTCAAGCTTAAGACTGTTCCGCCCAACGTAGAAGCATTGAAGGCTAGTGGAACTCCGCCCTGCTTAACTACGAATTGATTGCGGTATTCTCCAACAGGAGTCGTTAATGCACGATTAAACATCAAAAGCACTGAGCTTCCAGAAAAGATCCCGCTTACCGGCTTAGGCAACGCTGTATCTGTGGTATTGGTAACAGCGCGATTAGTAAATCCAGCCGCTTCATTTCCTGCTACATTTTTCAACCTTTTGTCGATCGAAAAGCTATCCGGATAATAAGAAACTTTAACTGACTGTCCCGCTAAAACAATACTTTGTAGCACTAACCTAACCTCATTATTAACGATGCTCACGCTCGTGACAGGACGCGCTACATCATTAACCTGTACATAGAAGTTACTACCGGACGGAACTTTGGTCGAATCAAGATTTTCGCTATAGGTAAGTAATATAGTAGAACCATCTATTGTTGAGCTGCTTATTGTCGGAGTACTGTTATTAGCCGTTTGAAAAGTCCATTGGTAAGGATTAGCTATACCCGCAAAAGCATTGCCGGCTAGATCAGTTATTAAATTCACGGGAACAAGCACAGAGTACAGGGTTGAGCTACTCAATTTGGAGTTACCCAAATTAAATAGTACCCGGCTACTATTAGTTGGGTCTATAACCATTTTCAAATCCGTCTTATAGGTTTGGTTATTCTGCGGAAACACTTGAGAGGTTGGATTGGCACCCACAAGCGCAACAGGTTTATTAAATGTCAGGCTCAACTGAGTAGTTGATACACCCACAGTTGTTACGCCTACTGCAGGTAAATACGAAACGATAGTAGGCGGTGTCGAATCGACAACAATCTTAAATCTCCATGTAACTCCATCGAAATAGTTACCGCTAGCATCACGGAACACATCATTCGCAATGGATATTGATAAGTCTAGATTATTAGTTAATTTAGGACACGAAGATGTGGCTAGGTTAATAGATATTGAAGAACCACCTGTAGTAGTACTATCTGCAGGTATGGTGCAAAATAAGGCATTGTTAGCTGCATTAAGAATAACTAGACTTTTATTAGCATTAACGAACACTGGCTTATCAAAGGTTAGAGTGAATTGAGTGGTCTTAATATCACCCAAGGTTCCATTATTAGCTGGATTAAATACTACCGCCTTAGGTTTGGTCGTGTCCAAAGCTGGCTTCGTTGTGAAGGCCCAGACACCTACTGCTGTGATTCCCGCATAGGCACCATTATCTGCATCCTTTAATGCCCCTGGATTAATTAGAACATAATATGACGTATTATAATCTAACCCCTTTAATGGAGCGCTTACTCTCCAGTTAGAGCTAGGGCTGGCATCCACTGGAGCAATAGTCACTTCATTAGAAGCAATGTCAATGGATTGGACAGTGACGTTGTCAGCTGTCCGCTTAACTTCGATATATCCTGAAGTCCCCTTAAAAATCTTGCGAGTAAAATCGAAAGATAAATTGCCGGGTGCAACCGGATCAACCGCATTCGCTCCCTGACGCGGACTGAAATTTGATGCTACAGGAACAAGCTGTTCGGCTCTAAAGGTCCATTGCGAGGTTGTAAGACCTTGATAAGACCTTCCAGTCGCATAGCTTATGATCGCAGTACTAGGAACAATAACATAATAGCTGTCCCCGGAATTAAGAGTGCTTGGCTTAATGACAATAGATGTATTCTCATTATCAAGCTGGACTGTGTTCACATCCGTAACATTATATTTCCCAACAAGAGTTCCATTAGCTAAATAGAGATCAATAGTGCCTGTCCCTCGAATTATCGTCTCATCGAAGCTGAGCTTGAGAAAGGTATTGGTAACAACAGCAGTGGCGCCATTACTTGGAGTCATTCCAGTAAGCTGAGGACCATTGTCTCCTCCTAGTGCCCGCACCTCAGAACCAACTGGGGCAGCAGCAGCAACCATTACTGACAGACACTGGACGACAAGTGCAACAATTAAGGTAAGTGAAAGAGTTCGAATACGTTGCAACAAAAAAACCTCCCGAAAATAAACAATCTTGTACTTATTACTTCGGCTTAATAGTGGAACAAAATTAGTGTTTTGGACAGAAAAAAGCACAATGCACCTAGCTTAGCGGTGCATTGTGCATTAGAAATCAGTTTACTATGCTTGAGCGCCTTGTTTCAAAGCTTCAACTCTGTCCAAGCGTTCCCACGGAAGATCAACATCCGTGCGACCAAAGTGGCCATAAGCTGCAGTCTGACGATAAATCGGGCGACGAAGATCAAGCATTTTAATGATACCAGCAGGACGAAGATCGAAGTTATTAACGATAAGTTCAACAAGCTTCTCTTCCTCAACTTTACCAGTACCATAAGTATCAACGTTAACGGAAACTGGACTTGCTACACCAATGGCGTAGGCAAGCTGAATCTCACATTTATCAGCAAGACCAGCAGCAACAATGTTCTTCGCCACGTATCGAGCAGCATATGCCGCGGAACGGTCAACCTTTGTAGGATCCTTACCAGAGAAAGCACCGCCACCGTGGCGAGCATATCCACCATAAGTATCAACAATGATTTTACGGCCAGTTAACCCTGCATCACCTTGCGGTCCGCCGATAACGAAACGACCTGTTGGATTAATGAAGAATTTGGTATTCTCATCTAGCCACTCAGCAGGAACCTCCGGATAAATAACATGCTCGCGAATATCACTTTGGATCTGCTCCAATGTAATATCCTCGGAATGCTGTGTTGAGACGACAATCGCATCCACACGAACTGGTTTACCATCTTCATATTGAACGGTTACTTGAGTTTTACCATCTGGACGTAAGTAGCCAAGTGTGCCATTTTTGCGCACCTCGGCCAAGCGACGGGACAAGCGGTGAGCTAATGCAATCGGAAGCGGCATTAGTTCCGGTGTTTCATTCGATGCAAAGCCAAACATAAGACCTTGATCCCCTGCACCGATATCCTCATTCTCTTGCTGAATATCTTTGCCATCACGGCTTTCCAGAGCTGCGTTAACGCCTTGCGCAATGTCAGCAGACTGTTCGTTCAGTGATGTTAATACAGCGCATGTGCTGGAGTCGAAACCATATTTAGCACGTGTATAACCAATTTCCTTAATCGTGCGACGCGCGATGGCGGATATATCTACAAAATCAGCTTTACTGCTTATTTCACCTATAACAAGTACAAGTCCAGTAGCTACGGATACTTCGCAGGCTACACGAGCGTAAGGGTCTACTTCTAGGAAAGCATCCAATACCGCGTCTGAGATTTGATCGCATATCTTATCCGGATGGCCTTCAGTGACCGATTCGGATGTGAAGAGATGCCGGCCTTTTATCGACAATTTCTCCAACCTCCACATATAAAAAAATCAACCTTTTCCAATTGGAAAAGGCTGTTAATAGAAACCTTCGATTAATAATGATACCGGAATTGTCGAGGGGTGTCAATGTATGTCAGCCTATCTTAGGGATGAAACAGGCTGCCATTCTTTCACATTTGCTACACGATTGTTTGTTGCGCTTGTCGTATTAAACGTTGCGTAATTCCCCCACCAAGTGCCCCAGCTTCCCGGGACGAAAGATCACCGTAGTATTGTTTACCATAGCTTACAGATCCTATACTTCCCAGCTCTCCAGCAAATTCCGTATCCAGACCTCCGGTTGAATACTGATTAATCGGTACACCGAGCTCCGCTGCAACCTCATATTTCATCTGCCTCAACGCATTTGCGCACTCCGGTACAACTAATTTGTTGCTTCTCGCCATGATGTCAGCCTCCTTGAATGTAATGATCCTAGTATGTGTTGGCTCAATCGATTCAAGGCGTATGACATTATGGGTCTTAGGGTAAAATGTGGCTTTCTTAGTATACTACTAGATCATGTATCAAGTTCCTTCAAGAATGCTTGAAGCCCCTCCCGCCAAGGACGCAAATCTGTAAACCCATTCTGACGAATAGCCGAATGATCCATTACCGAGTAAGCAGGACGGGGCGCAGGACGAGGAAACTGCTCTGTTGTGCATGGTTCTGTTCTCATGGCTAGGTTACTCTCTTCAAAAATCGCTTGAGCAAACTCATACCAAGTACAAGCTCCAGTATTCGAAGCATGATAAATACCATATGCTTCTGTTTGAACAAGGTCAATAAGGAAACGTCCTAAATCGTACGTATACGTAGGAGAACCAAACTGATCATGAACAACGGATACCGAGTCACGTTCCGAAGCTAGCTTTAGCATCGTTTTCACAAAATTATTACCGTATTTTCCATATACCCAGGACGTTCTCACGATAAAATAACGATGACCTAGCGATTGCAGAAGCACCTCTCCCGCTCGCTTAGACTTTCCATATATCGACTGAGGATTAGTATTGTCATATTCGTTATAGGGCTGTGAAGCAGTTCCATCAAAAACATAGTCCGTGCTAATATAACACAGCTTTGACCCATGCTCATTAGCAGCAAGGGCAAGATTACGCGTGCCTAGGGCATTAATTCGATATGCCTCATCCGATTCTGTCTCTGCTTTATCGACAGCGGTATAAGCTCCTGCATGAATAATTGCATCTGGGCGAACGGTAGCAACCACTTCACGACATTGTAATAAGTTAGTCACATCTAGTTGTGTACGGACACACCCGATAATGTTAATCCGCTCATCTCCAAGCCTAATCAGCTCTTGTCCTAGTTGTCCGTTGGCACCTGTAACTAGCAGTGTAATCTTGCCTTCGTGCATTTGTTACCCTCCCAGACGTTCGCCATACTGATTCTCATAATACTCCCGAACGAACTTGTTCCATCCATTCTAAGTTGTTCAGGTACCAACGAATCGTTTCACGAATACCTGTTTCGTAATTATATTTTGGAATCCAGCCTAATTCTTCGCGGATTTTCGTTGCATCGATAGCATAACGACGGTCATGTCCCAAGCGATCTTGAACATAACTAATTAGTGTCTCTGGCTTATTCAATTCCTGCAAAATCGTCTTAACAACTTGAAGATTATTGCGCTCATTATTGCCACCTACATTGTACACTTCACCGCTTTGACCCTTTCTAATGACAAGATCAATAGCACTGCAATGGTCTTCTACGTATAACCAATCACGTACATTCAGACCATCTCCATACACAGGAAGGGACTTGTCTGCCAATGCATTCTGTATCATCAGTGGAATAAGCTTCTCCGGAAATTGATAAGGACCATAATTATTCGAACAACGGGTTATATTTACATCAAGCCCGAAGGTTTCATGATAAGCTCGTACAAGCAGATCCGCCCCTGCTTTACTTGCCGAATAAGGGCTATTCGCTTGAAGAGGCGTCTCTTCCGAGAACAAACCTGTATCACCCAATGTTCCATAAACCTCATCCGTGGATACTTGAATAAATTTAGCAACACTATATTGCTTCGTTAAATCCAATAAGGTTTGGGTTCCCATAATATTCGTGCTGACAAATATGCCAGGGTCCAATATACTCCGGTCTACATGGGACTCTGCTGCAAAATTCACAACGACATCAATACCTGCTTCGAACAAAGGCTCCAAGGCAGCACGATCCGTTATATCCGCTTTGACGAAACGATAACGAGGATTAGAATCCACTGATCGCAAATTCTCCAAATTCCCTGCATAGGTCAAAGTATCAACATTAATAACTTCATCCTCGGGGTGCTCCTGCAAAATATAATGAACAAAGTTACTTCCTATGAAACCTGCTCCGCCGGTAACGAGTAATTTCATATCTTTTTCACCCTTTATTTACGAAATTAATCTCTGCATCAGCTAGCAACGGATGTTTTGAATCTTTATCTGAAAGAATAGGTTGCTCAACAGGCCAACTGATACCAATAGCTGGATCATTCCAAGCAATACCTCGATCATGCTCGGCTGAGTATAAGCCATCTACTTTATAAAGAACTTCTGTGTTGGGTAGAATAGTACAGAAGCCATGAGCAAAGCCTTGAGGTATAAATAGCTGACGTTTGTTTTCAGCAGTCAGTTCAAACCCTTCCCATTGCCCGAAAGTTGGTGAGCCTTCCCTAATATCTACTACAACGTCATAAATAGCACCGGTAGTAACCCTCACAAGCTTGCTTTGACCCTTTGGTAGCAATTGATAATGAAGCCCACGTAGAACTCCCTTATGCTTAGATAAAGAATGATTGTCTTGGAGAAAGCTCACGGTAATCCCTAATGAAGCGAAACGATCTGCATGATAGCTTTCCATAAAGAATCCCCGATTATCTTCAAATACAACTGGTTCAATCAGTTTTACACCTGCTAGTTTTCCTTCTACAATTTTCATTTTATTTAATCACCTTACAATTTTAATTTTCCAAACTCTTCCCCGAAGATAACATCCTGCGCCATTTCATTCGCTCTCATAAGCGATCCATAAGTGCCTGCATCAGTCCACCAGCCATTGAGCTCGTCGTAAGTAAGCGTCCCCGCTTTGATATATGCATTATTCACATCGGTAATCTCAAGCTCTCCCCGATTAGAGGGCTCAAGCGTTCTCACGATTTCAAACACTTCAGCATCGTACATGTATATTCCTGTTACCGCATAGTTGCTCTTAGGTTGCTGCGGTTTCTCCTCGATGGAGATGATATGATGTCCTAAAATCTCAGGAACGCCGTACCGATTCGGATCAGGAACTTCCTGTATCAATATTTTAGCTCCTCTTTTTTGTTTACGAAAATTATCGACATAAGAAGCAATACTATCTGCGAACACATTATCACCAAGTATTACGACCATAGAATCGTTCCCAACAAATTGCTCTGCTAATCCAAGTGCCTGTGCAATACCGCCTGCTTCATCCTGCACCTTATATGTGAAAGAGAGACCGAAATCTTTGCCGCTACCAAGAAGATTTACTACATCCCCCATGTGATCCTTGCCTGTTACGATAAGAATATCTTTAATTGAGGCTTCTTTGAGCTTCGCAATTCCATGAAATATCATCGGATACTTTCCAACAGGAAGCAGATGCTTGTTCGTTACTTTAGTTAAAGGGAACAGCCTCGACCCTGTGCCGCCTGCTAAAATAATTCCTTTCACGCTGATTCACTCCCTAATTAATGGTGTCGAATAATTTATCGGCTATATATAGTACGGAATGTAGTCATAAAAAATAACTGCCAAGCGTCCTCTGGCAGTTATTAATGACATTTAAATAAATTATGGCTCTTGCAATTTGTATGCTCCACGAACAAGTACAATCAGTCCCCTTGTCTGCTTAGGGTCTGCTTCAACGCCTCTTGCGCCCCTCGGGTTAAGTATGAGGTGATTGTTCGCGATTGGCTTACCAGGCTTAATATCGATCCCATCCGTCATATCAGATAGACCATTGACATCTGAGCTATATGCAATTGCTTTCCCTGTACGTACTATAATTTCCCCACCATCTGCTACAATTAGTTTTGTCCCCAATGGTAGTGTTACTGTCTCAATCTTCGAAGAGCCTCCGCTGCCAATTGTCCCGACTTTCTCTAGCTCCTGTTGAACTAATTTAGCAACTACAGAGTCTACATACCCTTTGGTCACTATCGGATCGTCTACTGATCCAGGGTTAGAGTTGCTGTCAGCAAATGAGGATTGATACCAACCAAAACCTCCAAAAATAATGACTACTACAAATAACATAACCGTAATAACTATTCCTTTTTGTCGCATTCCCATCATTCCTCTACATGATTCGATAGTAGGTTATATTAATCTACATAATAATATAACGACTTTAAGCTAGGAAAGTTTCGCTTCGTACTAGAATAGCTAGCTTGAGTTACCAAAATGATCTTTGCATACTGCATTTCTTGAGCATCTTTCTTGGGATTCTCTTATAAGAAAGTCCTAGACGATATCCTGAATATTTGACCACGGTCTCTGCAGCCCATCTTGGAATCCACATCCATAGCCTTGCAGTCATTAGATGTTTTAGTTGAGTTTTTATTAACCTCACGCCTTCACCTTCGGGCTTGGCATATTGAAATAACCACTCGTTCATTCTCAAAGAAACACCAATATCAAAGTGCCGACGAAATTGTTGCATCAGTGTAAAGTGATGCGAATGAACAACACTTGCTTTCGGAGTATAGACAATTGAGTACCCCTGTAATATACACTTTGCGGCGAAAATCATATCTTCGTTTGAAATAATAGGTTCTGGGAAACCACCCACTTTATCAAAGAAATCTTTGCGCATAGCTGAGCATACATTGGTAAAAAAAAAGGTTTTTATTCCATATCTATTTACGTCCGCCATTGACTTGCGAATGGGCTTCATAGAATAGTTGAATTCTCTTGTCATCCGTTCAATGGGGTCAGCTTCCGGCCTTGCAACCTGCCTACCATAAGCAGCTACCACTTGTGAATCTTCGAAAGGAGCAATTAATTCTTCAATAAAGTGATACCCAGAAGGAAGGGCATCTTGTGTTATATATACAAGTATGTCCCCCTTAGCATGTGAAGCAGCAAAGTTGCGAGTAGCACCATGATCAAAAGAACTACGATCAATGGACAATACAGTAGCACCCAAGCGTTGCGCCACTTCGATGGTATTATCATTTGACATGGAATCCACCACTATGATTTCATTCAGGACAACTGATTGATCAAGTAATCTGGTTAAAAGTCCATTCAGATAAGAGGCAGCATTCAATGTAGGTATTATGACAGAAACCTGTATAGTAAACTCCACCTCTCCTATGCCAATAATCTATAAATCTGTTTCTACTAATAAAATTCGTATGTTCAATTAAACCACCAAAAGGAATCTCGTTATCAGCAATATTCAACCAATATATATTACCTACAGACTTATTTAGTGTCATTAAGCTACCAGTGCGCAATCATATTCAACAGCCCTCAATGGAGCTAGATAACTCTCTGGAGCATTTTTGCAAAGTTTAATGAATACCGAAAGGCTGCAGTGCAAACAACCTGAACACAATAAAGGTTGTAAATAGGTTTTGAACTTTTCTATGGATTCCAAATTTCCTTCTGACTAAATGCAGAAAACTCCCACGTTGAAGGATTATTAACTTCAATATTCCTTAACGCTGATACAGAAGCCACTCTAGACAAAGCAAGGTTTACGGTTTACTCTCTGAAAATAAACAAGGCTTTCCACTATTCTTCACCCCAAAAAAATTAGAATCTATATTTAATATACATATAACTGGCCCAAGCCTTCTCGAGGATTTTTCTCATAACATATGGAGCTTGGATCTGTTTCTCTGCTGCTCGGGATAGACACCAATTCAAAGGCACACGCCCCGTATAATTCTTCAATAACTGGAAGGCTTCATTGAAATGTGTTTCTTTGTTATTGCGTGTTTTCGTTGCTTCATGATCACGAGAGCATGCTGTAAATTCAGACAAATAACCGAATACTCCACTTTTACTGAGTCTCCACCATAAATCATAATCTAAACACATTTGGAGCTCTGCATTTAGACCATTTAACTCATTCCATATCTTTCCTCGGATAAGTGTGGCCGGTTGGCAGATAAAACAGTGATGAGCAAGTCTTTCCACGCTAAAAGGCTCTGTCTCATACGGTTCTATGACTTCATTTAGAACATTCGTAATATATGCCTTTGAGTATACTGCAACATCATTAGGATGACTTTCGAGAAATTGCACCATTTTGGTTAGACCATTCTCCAAGAAGACGTCATCTGCATTTAGCCAACAGATATAATCTGAATTCGGAAGTTTCTTTACCCCTTCGTTAATGGCGGCTGCTTGTCCTTCATCACGTTCGGATCTCCAGTATGTGAGCTGACTTTCATATTTGTGAATAATGGATACAGATTCATCTCGAGAACCAGCATCCATCACTGCTATACGAATGTCTAAGTTAGGTTGGTTAAGAATACTTTGCAAAGCTTCCTCCAGAAATTGTCCCTGGTTAAGGTTAGGGACAATCACTGAAACAGAAGGCTTTCTATGAGTTAACTGTCTGCTCTGTTCCACGAATCTTCCACCATTACCTTTTCATAGATTTCTAGCAATTGATCAGCAGCTTTGTTCCAGGAGAACTTCTCCGCTTGAATCTTAGATAGATCAATAAGACTCTCTCGTAGTCCTGATTCCACGCTCAACCTGCGCATAGCTTGAGTCAGTTCTTGAACCTTATCTGGATCGATATAGATTCCAGCCTCCCCAGCCACTTCTGGCAAGCTGGACGTATTACTAGTAATTATAGGAGCACCGCAACTCATTGCTTCTAATACAGGCAATCCAAACCCCTCGTACCGGGATGGGTATACAAACCCAAAGCAATTAGAGTACAAGACTGATAATTCGTCGTCTGATACATACCCCAGAAACTTCACAAGATCTACTATGCCTAATTCTCTGACTTTATCCTGGATGTGATCTTCCATCCACCCTTTACCGCCGGCAATATATAAGGGTCTTTTTTCTTGATTTTCTGCTACTAGTTGTGCGTATGCTTCTAGTAGCATTCCATAATTCTTCCTTGGCTCTACCGTTCCTACCCCTAGCCAAAAAGTTTCTTCTAATTCAAATTTATTCTTAACCTGCTCAAACACGTCTCCATCAGTAATCCATTTTAAAGTAGGCCGATTCCCAAGATAAATGACCGATACCCTACTCTCCGGATAATAAGGAAAATACTTAAGAAAGGATTGCTTGGAGAAGTTGGAAATCGTGACAATATGGTCGGCATTCAAGCTCGCCGCATAAGCACCTTCGAAACATACTAGCCTATTGGCTTCCGTTGTATACTCTGGACAATCTAAATATCCCATATCATAAATTGTCACGACTTTCTTCGCTTTAATTCCATCGGGGAAGCTAAAATTATTAGAGTGAACAATATCCGGGTTACCGAGCAATTCATCCTTATCTTTCACTTCGCTCCAAATTCTATTTGCCTTATGCCAGGATAAATCCCTGAAGAAACTCTGTACGTTTGGCTGCTCGCTATGATATGCCTCTTTGAAATTAGGATGACGATAACCATAAAACATAGGATATAGAAAATATTCATTTTTCCGATCTCCAAGAATCATATGCGAGGCGACTTGTTTGGAGAAGAAACCACATCCTGCCATGTCCTCCGCAGTCTGACTGACATCAAAGCCGATTTTCATTCCGTTTAGCCTCCCGCTTAGCGACATATGCATGCTTCAACCAAGACATCATTGCTCTAATATCAGTTAACGGAATATGTCTATTATATTTCAAAAAAACCTTCATCGAAGTGAGGACTAATGCCTTTACAAACTTATAATTATCACTAGCATTGGCTCTAGTGTAACCCGATTCTTCTGTTATGACATGCGAAAGGTTATACATCCATTTTTTTGGAGCTTTACGTAATTTCCCCTTAAGCATAACAATAATTTCCTCATGAACAGCCTTGCGGTTTCCAAGAGTTTTATTATCTGAATATAATCGTGACCCCGCTAACTTCTGATTCAAGAAATAAAACGGTTTTTTTGCGCCAATTCGCATCCAATATTCATAATCCATACAGTAATTCAACTCTTTATTCAAGACACCAAATGTATCCACTACTGATTTCCGAAAAAATACAGCCGGTTGACACAGGAAACATACTTCTTTTAATCTTTCATAATCCCATTGCTCTGTATAATAATCTTCCATGTAGAGATCATTTTCATCAATATGATCAGCTTTACCATAAATGACATCAACATCAGGATTCTCTTCGAAAACCTTCAGAACTGATTCTATTGATCCTGGATAGTATACATCGTCTGAATTAAGCCACCCAATAATCTCACCATGAGCAGCCAGTAACCCTTTATTCACAGCATCTGACTGCCCTCCATCCTTGCCGGAGACAAATGACAACCTGTCACCATAACTTTCTAAAATCTCTACCGTCTCATCTTTGCTTCCTCCATCAAAAACAAGATACTCCAATCCTTCTATGTTTTGATTAAATACACTATCCAAGGTCCTTCTTAGAAATATTCCTTGATTGTACGAAGGGGTTACGATTGTAATTTTAGCCTTCACTGTCCTATCAGCTCTTTCTCGTCATATCATTATTAGCCATGAAGTGCCTTAATAACTTCTTGAGTTTGTTTGTTTAATAAATGTATTTTCATGATTTGGACTGCCAATTCTCTTTCATCAGGCATACCTAGATCTTTAGGACAAAACGAGGAATAGAACACAAAGGATATTTCAGAAGCTCCTATTGATAGTTCCTCTTTAATAACGAGTGATTCACCAGCAATAACTTTGTAGCTCTTGCGTTTCCCATTCACAATAACCTTTAGCTTGCCATTACGGTAAGGTACAAATGCTGGAACAACAATCTCCGCATAAAGTATGCTCTTATCTTGTATATCCCCGAAAGATATCAATACATCCTTCCCGGCCCAGTTATCCTGATGTACCCCCGATATATATGTGCCTTTACTGGATTTATTGTTAGCAGCAACTGTAAGAAGGTTCCGATATTGGTTCACCATATTCTCATTACTAAATTGTTTGACCTGTTCATGTCCTCTTTGAATTAGTTTTTCTCTCATGTGATTATCAGTCAGAACAAGATACATTGCTTCTACCATTTCATCTGGCCTTCTAGCGTCAAAATAAAGCGCAGCCTCTCCTCCAACTTCAGGAAGGCTAGTATTTCGACTACAGAGTACTGGTGTACCTGCAGACATAGCTTCTGCTACAGGTATGCCGAAGCCTTCAAATAAGCTAGGGAATATGAGGAATTCAGCCTCACTCATTAGAACAGCAACTTCATTCTCTTTTACATATCCAAAATGATGAACTTTCTCATTAACTCCCATTCGCCTAAGATCATCATAAAACTTGTCTTTTTCATCTAATAGACTTCCTGTTAAAACTAAATATAGGTCTAGTTCCGGGTACTGCCGTAGAAACATCGAGAAGGCCACTAACAGCATATGGTGATTTTTATGATTCCAGTAATTAGCAGGATAATAGGCAAATCTCTTTCCTTTTAATTCTAATCTATTAACAATTTCAGCTGATGTAGAATGATCCGGTTGTAATCTATCCTGAATACTAATATAAATGACTTCAGCCTTGTCACTTGGAAAGTTTAATTTCTCGATAAAGGTGTTACGTGTAAATTGGGAAATGCAAGTAACGTAATCGGCCATTTCTTTAATACCACGATAAAAGGTTCTGCGATGCTCCAATTCTTCGCCCGCAAAAAATTGCGGATAATATTCGTGCTGCATATCGTAAATTAAACTAACTGTTGGAATACCTGGCTCTTTGTAATTTATTGCACTCATTGGACAAAACAAAACATCCACACCCTTGGACTTAAGAAGAGGTAGACGACGTCGGCGAAAGGACCCTATATTTATATTAATATTTAGTAATTTAAATACTTTTCTTATGACTCTCTTGATTAATCTCTTCTTGGAAGCGGCTATTGGTTTAGTCGTTACGCAAACCCTTTGTAAACCGTATTTTTCGTATTGTTCAAAGAAATCATGATTCCAGTCAGCTGTTAACAATAAATACTGTTCATCTTTACGTGTTTGTGCCAATCCCTTGATCAATTCAACAACCAGTTGAAAAGCGCCGCCCATTTCTCCCGTTGTTCTTATTGGAGTAAGATCGATGGCTACCTTCACTTCTTCACCCCACCTGTCTTCTCACTCACAAGAGCTTCCAAAGAGTTTATAGTTTCAAGCCGTGCATGTCGGTCTTGTTCAGATTCCCTAAGTAACCGTTCCAACGTTTGAATTGATTCTAACCGTGCTGCGCGATCCTGTTCAGATTCCCCAAGCATCCGTTCCAACGTTTGAATTGATTCTAGTCGATGAGTTCTGTCCTGCTCAGATACCTTTAGTAAACGCTCCATTATTTGGTTGTTTTTCAGCCGTTCTTCTGCTTCTGCTAGAACTCTCCTATGTTCATTAAACAGATCAAGCATCGCCAATATTAAACGAGTATCTGGCTTAGCCTCCATAAACTCCGTAATTCTATCAGTTTCCAAAGCCTGCAGAGAATTAGCACTAGCCATTACGAACATATCATAAGGAAATAACGGATCTAGAAACTCAATATTTCGTATATCAAGTTGCTTAAGGAGTATCGCTATTGCTTCTTTGCTAAACAAAAAAAGATGCTCCTGATCCTTAAGTTGTATAAGGAACGGATCGTTAGCGTCAAGCATTTCTTGGTAACTCATATGATTGTAGCACGGGGTCTGAATAACCAATAATCCATCGTCTTTTAACACTCTTACTACATGAGACATAGTTTCAACTGGATCTGTGAAGTGTTCCAATACATCCATCATAGCAATCACATCTTTTGCGTCTATACCATCAGATACATCTTCAATTCTAGAATTAATTATTTTTACCCCATGTGTTTTACTTCCGTATTTAGCCACCCAAGGGCTTAATTCAAGACCTTGAGCATCATAACCTACACTTTTCATCATTTGTACAAAAGCACCTGGACCGCTCCCTACCTCTAGCGAGTCTCCGGGCGGCAGTTTATATTTAAGCACAGCTTGAAGCCAGTACAAGCATCTCTCGCCTAAATCCTTACGTGATCGTTGAAATATACTTGGATGTCCGAGGTCATCTGTTTGATGACCCATCCAGTAATTTTTCCCATAGAACGCATCATCATCATTCTCATTTTCTACTTCATAGAAGGAGGTTATTTGACGTGGAGTATTGATAAGAGTAAAACATGACATACACTTTTTATATTTATCATTGAATACTTCAAGCTCCTCATTCCCACACCAGCACTTATTTATTTCAACTTCCTTAATATCTTCCATCTACTTCACCTCTCTATGGTTTATAGCTTTCAATTTTGAATGATGAGTCCATATAAGCGGCTCCATGAAATGTACGCCATATTGGTCTAAGAATTTCCAACGTCATACAACCTTCTACCCAATCATATATCAATTGTGCTGATTCTGTCTGACATTCCGTTACTGCAACCATAACGGTGTATAATCCTTGGAAAAGATTCATCTCTATTTCAAACTCAGCTTTTATTATCTCGCTTTTGGAGGCACTTAGCATCGTCCGATCCAGCATATAGGAGTTCTGTCCAAAAACAACTGTATTATGTCTATCAGAAAACTGGTATGCGAAAGTCAAATTTGGTGTATCCTTTATTACCTCTGCATAGATATTTAAGAAAACCCGATCCCCAGTCTGAGCTGTACGCAGTTCATTTCCTTCGACATCACATATAACAGCGCCGATTATTTTTATATCTCCATTTCCTCTGCGTGAACCTACTGCATGTAGCACATTCCTCTTACTTTCTTCAGGAACTTCAATATACTCATCTAAGGAG
Source organism: Cohnella abietis (assembly GCF_004295585.1). Classification (NCBI taxonomy): domain Bacteria; kingdom Bacillati; phylum Bacillota; class Bacilli; order Caryophanales; family Paenibacillaceae; genus Cohnella; species Cohnella abietis. The sequence goes on from NZ_AP019400.1 coordinate 6,304,360, forward strand.
TTATTTATCATTTGTCTATTATTTTCGTCAATCTGTTCATTCAATGGGCCTCTCCCCATCGTGTAAAACAAATTGACCATTTCTAGAGGATTTCCTTCATGAGTAATACACCCATCCTCCATGATTATGACCCTATCGCAATATTTTTTAACGGTCTGCATGTCATGGGTGACCAAGATAATAGCAGTTCCATTTGATTTCAGTTGTTGGAGGAAGTCAAAACACTTTTGTTGAAAGAATATATCCCCAACAGACAGCGCTTCGTCGACAATGTATACGTCTGGTTCCAAATTAGCAAATAACGAAAATGCCAATCTTACATACATCCCCGATGAATAGGATTTGACTGATTGGTTTAAGAATTGTTCACTCAATTCCGAGAATTCAATGATTCCATTTAATTTACTCGTAATATATTCGTTAGAGTAACCTAATAGCTTGCCACTAGTATAAATATTTTCTATACCGGTAAGCTCTGGGTGAAAGCCTGTGCCTAATTCTAACAAGGAAACTACATTCCCCTGTGCCATTACGGTGCCGGTTGTAGGCCATAGTGATTTAGACAGCAACTTTAATAAAGTGCTCTTGCCTGCTCCATTATGTCCAATAATTCCGATACACTCACCTTTATCAACAGACAAGCTCACATTTTTCAATGCCCAGAAATCCTCGTGCATTTTAATTTTCCCTGAGGTTATCCATTCAAGTAAGCGATGATGGGACTTTTTATATCTCTTATACTTTTTGGATATACCTTGTAGTTTAACAGCGTGGTGTTCCATCAGATAACATCCCTAATTTCTGCACGTAGTTTTGTATACACGATATATCCCATAAGAAGAGATAACACTGATACACTTATCATTACAATCCAATCATTTCCGTTGGGAAGTGATGAATACACAATAATTTGATGAAATGCGTTTACAAAATAGTAAGCTGGATTATATTTAATTACTTGTGCAAAACCTGAAGGCAAAAAGTCTTCAACATACACTATTGGAGTCATCCACATCCAAATTTGAACAATGCTAAGAAGTAACTGAGAAACATCTCTAAAAAAAACATTAATACTAGCAAACATTAAAGCTAAACCTAGTCCAAAAGCAATAAAAAGCAGGAGTACGATTGGAAGAACTAGCCAGTATATACCAATATGAAATCCTAACACTATTGTTAGCACGAATAGTAATCCCATTGAAATGAACAAATTCAAGCTAGTTGTAATTGCAACCTGTAGCAAGAATACATGTTCTGGAATTGCCAATTTCTTGAGATAGGTTGCGTTCTCTACAAAAGAATTACTTCCTCTATTAATCATTTCAGAGAATGCTAGCCATGGGATAAAACCAGCAGATAAATAAATAGCAAAAGCAACCGATGAATCCATCCCTGGAATCTTAGCAGCCATAACTTGTGAAAAAACGAATGTAAAAAGAAGAATCTGAATCAGAGGCTGCAATATATTCCAATAGGCTCCCAGAGAGGAGCCTGCATAGCGATTCTTCAAGTCAGAAACTGAATTGTTCCATATATATGAGCGATATTTCCAAATACCCAATTAAATCCCACCTAGCTATTGGAAATATACCAATTAATAGTACTTCTTAAACCCTCAGAGAAATCAGTTTTTGCCTTAAAACCAAATTTCTCAGAAGCTTTTGACGTATCCAAGGATCTTCTTGGTTGACCGTCAGGCTTTTCAGTATTCCACAAGATATTGCCATCAAATCCTGTTAGTTCTGCAATTTTCTCCACTAAATCATGTATCGATATTTCAGACCCTGCTCCCAAATTAATAGGGTCACTCTCATTATAGTTTTCTGTAGCTAAAACGATACCCGCTGCAGCGTCTTCAACATACAGAAATTCCCTTGTTGCTTTTCCAGATCCCCAAACCTCGATTGACGATTCTCCTTTCCTCTTTGCATCGATGCATTTCTTAATAAGAGCGGGAATGACATGAGATGTTTCTGGATTAAAATTATCTCTAGGTCCGTACAAATTAACAGGCAATAGGTAGATTGAATTAAATTCGTATTGCTGGCGGTAAGCCTGCGATTGCACTAACATCATCTTTTTAGCCAAACCGTAAGGAGCATTCGTTTCCTCTGGATACCCCCCCCAAATATCATCTTCTTTAAAAGGAACAGGGGTGTATTTGGGGTATGCACATATTGTACCAATAGCTACAAATTTATCCAACCCATATTGTCTTGACTTTTCTATCATTTGTGTTCCCATCATTAGATTATCATAAAAATATTTACCTGGATTTGCACGATTAGCACCAATCCCACCTACAACCGCTGCAAGGTGAATAATTAAATCAGGCTTCATTTCCCTGAACATTAAATCTATCCCGGATTCCGTAATTAGATTATATTTATTACTGCGAGGTATAAACACCTCAGAACATCCCCGTGAATATAGCTCCTCAACCACATGATGACCTAGAAATCCTGCTCCACCAGTAACCACTATCCTTTTATGCTTTAACACGTAGGTTCTCCCTCCAGTACTCTAACAAATCCCCAATTGTTTGTTCAATTTTGTAATTAGGCAGCCACCCAACGTTAGTAACAATCTTCTTATTGTCTCCTACTCTTAGAGCAACGTCGTTTTCTCTTACTTTTGCACTATCAACTTTAATCTCATACTCTTCTATATCTGCAAATCGGAATAACATCTTAACGATTTCACGGATGGATACCGCTTGACCCGAGCAAACATTGTATAATTGCCCAGATACTCCATTATTTAATAGGGCCATATAAGCTTCCACAACATCTCTAACGTCCAGGAAATCTCTTTTAACATCAATATTCCCGGTAACAAGTTGCTTCTTCATTAAACCATCTCGCATTGTCGCTACCTGCTGTGCGAAGCTTGAACATACAAAGTCTGCAGATTGACCTGGTCCAGTATGATTAAAGGGACGTGCAATAATGACATCCGTACCATATGAATAGAAGAATTGCTTGCTTAATAATTCTGAACAAGCCTTCGCTGTTGAATATGGGTTTGCTGGCTCAAGTGCATCTCGCTCGGACAGAACACTCTTTAGTCCTGATCCATAAACATCCGCGGAGCTCACATAGAGCAACCTAGATGCCAATTTTAACTCCCTCATGCTTTCAAGTAAATTTAACGTACCTTTAAAAATGACATCATACGTAATTTCTGGCTTGTCGAATGAGTGAGGGATAAATGCCGGACCAGCAAGATGTATAATATAATTTGGCCTATAGAAACCCAGTATTTTCTTAAGCTTTGATTTTTCTTGTATATCACATACATACTTCTCGGTTACTTGTCCGTTTAATGCGCTAGTTGTTCTCGAAATACCCATAACTTCTATATTGTTCTTTAGAAGCGTTTTTGTCATTTCCGTCCCAACAAAACCACTCGCACCTGTAATTAGTGCTTTCAGAGAAATCACACCTTATCGTATTTCTTTTTCAACTCTAGCTCTATCACTATCTACCATTATCTTCACAAGTTTCTCGAAGGAAGTTTTTCTAGGATTCCAACCTAGTTTGCTTGCTGCCTTCTGAGGGTCACCTATCAACAATTCAACTTCTGCTGCTCTAAAATATTTAGGATCCACAACGACATGATCCTCATAATTCAAGCCTACATATTCAAATGCAATTTTGCAGAAATCTCGAACTGAGTATGTTTCCCCAGTAGCTACAACATAATCGTCACATTTTTCTTGTTGCAGCATAAGCCACATACATTCAACATAATCCTTAGCATAGCCCCAATCTCTCTTAGCATCCAAGTTGCCTAGTCGAAGCTCGTCCTGGACACCACTCTTTATTCTCGCTACCGCATCTGTGATTTTTCTAGTGACAAATTCTATACCCCTTCGCGGAGATTCATGATTAAACAATATGCCAGAACAAGCATACAAATCATAGCTTTCTCTATGATTCACCGTAGTCCAATGTGCATAAAGTTTAGCAACTCCATATGGACTTCTAGGGTAAAATGGAGTAGTTTCCTTTTGTGGAATCTCTACAACTTTACCAAACATTTCGCTACTGCTTGCCTGATAAAACTTAGATTCCGGGCTTGTTTGGCATAATGCCTCGAGCATATTGGTCACTCCCAGGCCCGTGATTTGTCCTGTGAGCAACGGTTGCGACCATGAAGATCCTACGAATGATTGTGCAGCTAAATTATATACTTCATCTGGCTTTGAGACCCGAAATGCATTAATTAACGAACTAACATCAAGTAAATCGCCATCAATAAATTCAATTTCCTTCTTAATGTGTTCAATATTTGTCATTATAGGACTGCTTGTTCTTCTTCTTAGTCCATATACTTTATATCCTTTTTCGAGTAATAACTCCGCCAAGTAAGATCCATCTTGTCCAGTAACCCCTGTAATTAAAGCTTTCTTTGCCATGAACTTTCATTTCCCCCTATTATGTAATCCTCATAATTATCATAAGTATTGATCCATCTTCTGAATTCGCAGTTCCTTAAGTAAAAGCTTCATTTCTTGCGCTTTTTCCTTCGAACAAATTAACGTAACGTCATCGGTGTCAACAACAATTAAGTCTTCAATTCCAAGTGTCGCTACGAGTTTCCCATTATTACTCTCGATAATACATCTTTTTGTATCAATGTTTAATATATTACCTTTAATCACATTACCAAACTCATCCCGCTCGCTTATACGGTCTAATGCAGTCCAACTTCCAACGTCATCCCAGCCAAACTTACACGGGATAACATGAATGTTGTTAGCTTTCTCCATAATCCCGTAATCAATTGACTCCTCTGGCATTCTAAGAAACTCACTGTGAATATCTTCTTGTAATAGTCCAGCATCCATTTTAACCTTAATATCTTGCATTACACGATAAATTTCAGGCATGTATGCTTCAAAGCTGTGTAATATGGTGGCAGATTTCCAAATAAAAATTCCGCTATTCCAATAATAATTCCCAGCATTCAGATAACCTTCTGCGGTAATTACATTAGGCTTCTCCACAAAACAACGTACCTGATGTACTTCCATCCCATTGACGATTTGTACTTCCTTCGAACTTTCAATATAGCCATAACCAGTCTCTGGATAAGAAGGTGAAATACCCAAAGTAACAATACTTCCATCTCGCTCTGCCACTGTTGTTGCAGTTCTTAGAATTTCAACAAACTCACTTTCGTTCTTAATGATATGGTCTGATGGAAGAACAATCATTGTATTATCCGGATAACGCTTCTCAATATATAAAGATGAAAGAGCAATACATGGAGCAGTATTTCTTCCTGATGGCTCTATTATTATATTATCTATGGGAAGATGCGGAATCTGAGCTCTAATTAATTCTGCATAGAGCTCATTAGTTACGACAAATATCTGCTCAATGCTCATTAGCTTCTCTAATCTTGCCACTGCCTGCTGAATCATCGATTTGTTTCCAGATATGTTAAGAAATTGCTTGGGTAAGTTAGTTCGACTTTTCGGCCAGAATCTCTCACCCTTTCCACCTGCCATTATCAGACTCGTTATCATCAACTGAACCTCCAAAATGCATTTGTATGTACTTTAATCTTTTAGCAATCAGTTTCCCTACAGCACTCGGAGAGAAATTACGTTTAATCGTCTGTTCTCCACTTGTCGCAACTTGGTTATAATACGAAGTCTCAGTGGCTAATCTCTTCATATATTGGCTTGCATGCTCTACATCTGGGTCGGCCCATACTTGATAAGCTTGATACGGCCCATAGTCTCTGCCGAGCTCGACTAATTCATAATTTACTAAACATGAATTCTGACTATTCATAAAGTCAGTATTGGCAGACCAATTTGTACCGATTGCCGGTTTGCCTAAGTACATCGCTTCCGCTAGGCCTAATCCAAACCCTTCGCTGCGATGAAGGGAAATGAAGCTGTCAGTACATTGAATTAATGCATTCGTATCGCTTCTACTAAGAGTAGAGGTAATAAGAAAAATATTGTTATATCCAGCAGTCATTTCGTTAATAGACTTCATATCATTTCTATTTGAACTGGCGTTGTTGATCTTAATAACCAATCCAACGTTAAGATTATCTGGTTTGAACGCTAGCTTGAAAGCTTCAATTGAAGCCATCGGGTTTTTGCGCTCCTGAAAGCTGTTCATGTCATACATAGTCAGGAACAAAAAAGGCTGTGTAGGCAAGCTGTAATATAATCTGTCTCGAGGTGTCTCTATTTTCACTTCTATGCCATGAGGGATTCTTATTACTGGTACTGGACTCTTCATAGAGACGGAATTAGCAACAAAAGATGATGGCACCCAAACCTCATTTACAAATTTAAATCCATCCAACCATTCATCCGGAAAGTCTTCCAATTCCCAATGCCAGAAACCAATGTTATATCGACCCTCAAAATTCTTTTGCCCAAAATAGGTATAGGACTCAAACATCTGCTCAGCATTGAGATGCAATATATTGACATTGTGTTGCGGCAAATCAATTTCCTTATGCTTCCACGAAAGATCTGACATTCTAGCGGAATTTGATCCTTTGAAATTAACGATCCCAAATGGAATGTCTGTAGTGTCTAAACACTTGGCAGCAATTCTGCACGACTCTCCAATTCCCATCTCTGCTCTCGCATAACCAATTAGATTAACACCGATTGCTCGTTCAAGTTGATGAGATTTCAAACTGTGATCATTCAAACTATCTAGATTACCAGAATACGCCTTACTAATGATGGTCTGCTTGAGTTTTTTTCGTGCAGATTGGGGGATAACTAGAACTAATAACTTCTTAAATGGAAGAGCAGTTCTATATAAGGCCTTATAAATAAGAGATTTCATCGTTTTTTCACCGCCATGTTTACAAAAGCTTATTTTTGATTTTATTCTTGTAATTATAGCATACAGCTTTTGTTATTTAACTGGGTTAACAATATAGACGAAAACGACACGTTGATATGACACGAACAATTTCATTCTTTGCCTTAGTCCCGCTGTACCTTATCTGCAGCCAATCTAACCGTATCCGTCACCGCAAGCGTTCTTATCAAGAAAACCGTATCCGGAAGATCAAGCAAGGTCTGTTCCCGCCGCTTCATTTCCTCGTATAGATCTACTATTTTCTTTGCAATTATATTAGCATCGACAGAACCCGCAGCATGAAGCTCTTCCCAGCTCTTTAATAACTCTGAAGCAGCTTGATCATAAAGAGATTGCTCGAATGGATATTGTTTTACTCCAGCTAATAGAATATCTATGGCCTTCTTTTGATCACCACTTTGTAATGCAATTACGTAGCCTAGCTCCACTGCTGGACGATAGTAAGGCTCGGCTTTATTTAATTTATTAATGTAGCCTTCCGCAATCTGAAGGTACTTCTTATCTTCTAGTTGTTCATAAGCTTTATAATTCAAAAGTGCTAACTGATACAACAACACGGGATGTCCTGGAGATTTAGATAACCCCTCTTCAATAGGCTTTACTATTTTATTGAAATCTTCGTTATTAACCAACGCACTCTCAGATTGCTTATATTTGTTATTAGCATACAATTGTTTGCCAGAAGGCACAGCAATTACAAGTATTATTGCAAAAGCAATAACGAAGGCCACCCACTTAACCCTTAACATTGCCTTCTTATTTAAGCTTTCTTTTACTGACTGGCGTTGTGTTCCAGCCAGCACACCTAAACAGAGGAATACTAGTACTAGAAACAGAATATAACTCATTTCAAAGTCAATCAGGGAATGAATTAATATCGTAATAGGAACTGTAAAATAGAAAACCCACTTCAGTCTTTCTGACTCATCAGACTTGCGATAGAACCTAATAAAAGCGTAAACAATTGTTGTAATAAAGCCCACATATATTATTATTCCTATAAGACCCACCTCTACGAGCAGCTGTGCAAGATAACCGTGGGTTTGTCCACTCATATAGGAATAAGATTGATGTTGCTCGTATAACGCATCCCACACCCCAGCGCCTCCGCCAATTAATGGAGAGTCCTTCCATATAGCTATTGCATCCTTATACATTGTTAACCGTTCATATACAGAATGAGTCTGAAAATTAACATTCTCTACCCGAGTTCGAATGGCATCTGGAAGGAGTTGAGCTATCCAATCGCTTGTAACCGCAACTGCGCCGATAATAAAGACAGCCAATAAACCAATTGGAACTACTTTATCGGCCCACGCCATCCTTACTTTCCCTACTATATTAGTCACATAAGGGTCAACATATTTTACAATTATATAGACAAGCAAACTCATTACGAAAGATACGCCTATTAAGAAAGCCCATGAAGTAATAGATGGAGATGAGAAAATAGACTTCGTCTGAAACTCTACCTCATCTGCCCTAGCCTGTTGAATTCGTTCAAATACTTTAACGCCTGCTTGTTCCAAATGTGTATAAATTATTAAAGAAAACCCCATTGCAATAACTGAATAGATTATTATCATAATTTGTTGTCTAAGCTTGAACATAAGTAAAGTAACAATAGCGATAATCGGGAGAATGATTATTGCACCGCGAGACAAGGTAAGCAGGAATGATACACATACAGGGACTAGCATAAATCCGTGTAATATTTGCGCTCGCTTGCTAGAGCTTCTTATGATTTCAATCAGAATGGCTATCCATAAAGTCAGGAGTAATGCAGCATATGCATTGGCGTATTGAAAGATGGATGTAATTCGAATTCCATCAATAAAAGATAGCGAATCCAATAGATACGTATTACCGAATAGATTAAGAAATCCGTAAATCACAATCATGTAACCAAATATCAAATACACCTTCGGAAGTTGATTTACTATTCGATTATACTGTGCTAAAAAAGTACCTGCTATGAAGAATACGACTACCATTAAGCTTATAAATACACCAAACATTGCAAGAATAGTTGACTCAGCTCTGAAGCTACTCAATACATAAGTTACACAGAGTAATGAGGCAAGTAGAGCATAGATCATCCTCTGTTCAATCCGGAGCTGCTTTTGATAGAAATGAATGGTAATCCAGATCACAATAGCTGCTGTCAGGAATAGTACATAAAGTATAGGTCTCTCATAGATTATGAATACAGTCCCCTTATGTACACCAAGACCCTGAAATATCCCATTTGTACTAATGCCAAGTAATAATAGAACACCTATCCAGCCCCAAGCAAACCATTCCATTGCACCTATACTATTCTGCCGTTTCTTCACCAGTGACACTCCTCATCAATATGCGCCTGATCCTTTAATAACCGCAGGAATTGTTTTAAATATAATTTTCATTTCAAGTGAAATACTCCATCGTTCTATATAATAGATATCTAAGTCTATCCACTGTTCGAAGTCCAGATCACTTCGACCACTTACCTGCCATAACCCAGTCATACCTGGCAGAACATCCATTCGACGCCAATGATAGTCCGTATATTTCTCAACCTCTTCAGGTAGAGGCGGGCGTGGTCCAATAAGACTCATCTGGCCTTTAAGAACATTCCAGAGCTGAGGCAACTCATCTAAGGAGTATTTCCTAATAAAACGACCAACACGGGTAACTCTTGGATCATTGCGTAGCTTAAAGACAGGCCCCGTCATATCGTTGTCTTTTACAAGCAGTGATTTGTTCAAATCAGCATCATTTTTCATAGATCTAAATTTAATCATTTGAAATGGTAGGCCGTTCTTTCCTACCCGTTGCTGTTTGAAGAATACTGCCCCTTGCGATTCAACTTTAATTAATATAGCCAACAGGAGAAAGAGTGGTGATAGTATCAATAAAAGAAACAAACTCCCACCTATATCTGATAATCGCTTTAGAAAGACATTTAGCCCTCTGAGCGGCGTTTTCACTATTTGTAAACAGGGATACTCAAGATCATTTCGAAAGGCAAAAACTGTGTTCATTCTATCAAACATTTCCGGAATAATACGGATGTCGACATCGTATTTATATATGGTGTGAAGCATGGATTCAATAATATGCTTTTCTGATGGAATTGTAATGTAGATGATATCTACTCTTTTTTGTTGTAAAATACTTTCTAGCTCTGATATTTTCCCAACAATATCTTTACCTAATTTGTGATCATCCAAGTACCCTATAAATTCCTTCTTCACCGGGTTCACTTGAATAACCTTATTAAAAACCTCTAAACCAACTCTTCCAGCGCCCACAATGAGCACATGACTTCTAATTCTCCCCTTTTTATTTAAATGCCTCATAATGATTCGCCTTGTTGCCAACCATAGCAATGATTCAATTAACATCATTATTATAAATAGCACTAAGGTTACCCTTGAGTATAAAAAAGTGGTTTTCAGAAGGAATGTAATTCCTATTGTAATTAAAAACGAGAAGACAATAGAACGAAAATCAAACATATATTCTTCTAAAATGGAGCTCTCTGCTTTACCAGAAAACAACTGATTTTGAACTAGCGTAAATGCATGTAGAATCAACAATATTCCTAAAAACAAAGCATAATCATTAAATACAGGTATTTCTTTTGCCCATACAATAGGATTAAAACGATTTACGTTCTCATAAGTAGGCAGTACCCTTACAGTCATTAATATATAAAAAGTAAGAATAAACCCCAAATATTGTGCTATAAGAGTTGCCCTATGTATTTGTATAGTGAGTTTATCTGTTCGTATTCTCTGCTGAGCAATCGTACCAATATGATTTATTTGTCTTTTGTAGGACATCTGTTTAACTGAATCACCTAAGCCCATACCATATTTCTCCATTTTATATTATTTATATGCTTTATTTTAACATACTTCTACACATAAGGTGTCTAAATACAGAGAAGTTCCTTTATTTATGTCAAAAGGGTTGAGCAGTATACAAGTTCTGCCCAACCCTTTTGATTTAATTTTTGAAACAATTAATTCTACTTGATCATAATAGCGTATATAATTCTAGTTCCAAGTAATTTCCTGTATCCTTGATACTGGTCATAAATATTAATTTTCAATCCATCCATCTGACTGATCTTCAAATTCGGATTATCAATATTCATTTCAGCAACCATAGTCTGCTTCTGCGATCCAAGCAATAAATCCGTCTCAAATTTAAACTCTTTGGTATATGAAGCATCTTTATCTACTACTTCCATGATGATGCTATGTCCATCTGGTACAGATTGATATTCATTCAATTTAGAAAGCTCATATTGAAAATTTATGGTGGCATTTCGATCAAGATCTACTGTCATTGCACCAAAGCTTAACTTATACGGATAAATAGCAAGGTTCTTTAAGCTACCATCGACATTGCCTTGAGCCTGTATCGGTATTTCAAACTCAGAAGCAGCTAAGTAGGTGTTTTCATCAATTAATTCTCCAAGGATAAGCTTCATTGAATTCGTATTTATATACGAAGGTATTCTGGCCGACAATGAAACGATAACTTTACTATTTGGATTAATCTTATCCTTAACCTCTGATATTTTCACCGGGAAATAATTATCATTTTGACCTTTGAAATAAGCAACTAGTTTATTCAGAGCTGCCGCCCTACCATCTTTATTTTCCACTTCCAGCAAAATATTATATAGATAATCATTAGCGCCTTCGTAAGCCTCTAAACTATGAATCTTATAGCCTGATGCTTTACCGCCAGTGTTAAATATCACACTGTCATTGACAGCTACTTTGGAAAAATTCTCAAAGGATACTCTAGGGACAGAATACGTTGTGATTTTTTCCTTAAATGGATCCGTGCCTTCTGTCTTAATTTGATTATTAAGCTCGAGCTTTACTGTAGTGAAAGGAGATGTATACGCAGTTTTAGTATGAATAGCAATTTCTACAGAACCATTAGCTGGTATACCCACACCGCTAGTAATCTGTGTCTTTTTAGTTTTGTCTGCAGCAATAGAAACACCATCCAAGTAATATACGCCCAGGATATCGGGTATAGGTAATACTTCTGGCGTCTTATTAAGAATTGTTACGGTAGATGAAATAATATTCTCATCTTCCCACGGCAGCTGCTTAATTGAATCTAGTCTAACGGCATATTTGTTATTGTTCATTAGAAATCCTTTTTCCGTGCCGAGTGTGACTGGCTTTTCTGCTATTGCAGTCGCTGCAAGCTTTACAGTTGAAGTAAGAACAGGAACCTCTAATTTAGATTGCTCATCGTTAAACACGAGACTTATACTCCCCGTGGTTGCTTTAACCGCTGTTGGAATTACCATTTTCATTTGTAGCTTAACTTTAGCTTTGGGTTGAATTTTCACATCGTCAGTCTTAACTGGTGTGACTTCATAAAGGTAATTATCTGGTGTCATGTAAAAATATTTATATTTCGGAATCGTAACTGATCTATATCCCAGATTTAAATACTCAACATCAAATTCAATTCGTTTTTCTTCTTCAAGTTGATATGTACGGAAATTCGTATAGTTAACACTTAGTTTAGTACCTTCAACGAAAACTTCCTTCGCGTTGTTAATTGGTGAATAAGTTGCTGGCATTTTGATACTACCTAAAATCCTTGTATAATTAGCTACACTAAAATCCCATTTAATGAGTTGAATAATTACGTCGGTATACTTTGTGTTTCTGTTTACTGTGCCTACATAAGTATATTCAGCTGATGTCTTAGGAGAAATCTCGCTCTTATTTACATTTACGTTCGTTAGTTTAACAGGAATAGATGCTCCATTGCTTAGCTTAACTTTAGTCCAATAATCGTAGAACATTATCGGTTTATTCTCGTTGTTTACAATTTCAATAGTAAAAGCTAGCGTCTGTTTATTATTGCTTGGAATTAGTTGAACATTCTTCACGTTGATAGAACTCTTAGTTCCTATCTTAACTTGCCCAATAATAGGTTTATTTACTGTTGTTCCCGCAGCAAATGCTCCCCCAATCGAAATGGAACTCGTTAACACAAACACAATAGCTAGCACTAAGCATAATAATGTCTTACTCTTACGTAGCAACAACATGCTTCTACCTCCTTGAAGATCTATATATATATAACGCTTCTAGGGCGGTAAAAGTTTCTACTAATACAAAAGAAGCCGAACAAAGTTCGGCTTCTTTTGTTAATCGCTTAGGGCAATTATGCTTTAACGATTACTTTGAATTGATGCCACTTACCATTAGTAGTAACAACAGTTACTGTGAAAGTATCTTCAGCAGCAAGAGCAGTACCAGCAGCACCTGCAGGAATTAAGTGACCTTTAGAAATGTTGGAGATATCGATGTTAGCAGCTGAAATAACAGTTGCATTATCCAACTCAACGCCATATTGATCTTCAACTTTAACAATTCCTCTAACAAGAGCTACAACACCAGCTACAGTGTTAACATTAGCTACAGATGCAGATACAACACCGTCTGCTTCTTTAGTACCGTTACCACCACTGTCTTTCAAAGAAACCGTTGTTGCAGATGGAAGAGATTTGGATACTTTTACTGTTACTTGTTGAGTTTCAGAAGCTGCACCTCTAATTAGTACAAGAAGAGATACTTCTACTTCAGATTTGTCACCAAATCCATTAAATGCAGGAGTAACTTTTACTTTACCAGCATTGAACTCAACACCAGTTGTAGTACTCTTAATGGTGTAGTTTTCAGAATTATTAGGGATGGTAACAGTAGATCCATCTTCTAAAGATCCTTTAACAGTTAGAGCTTTTTCGTATTTTGCATCGATTGATTGATAAACAGTGCCAGATACAGTTGGAGTGTAAGACTTGATATCAGCCTTTTCTACAACTTTTTCTGAGAAGTTATAAGCGCTGTTTGCAACATCTTTCCAACCACCATCATTGATTTGCAGTGTAAGAGTAACAGAAGCTGTACCCTTAGCAGCAGCATTTAGAGTAACTGTATCAGTACCATCAACGATGAACTCAGTAGCGTTAGTTTTCGCCAAGCTAACTGCAGATCCCGATGATTGTACTACTGCACGATATTGTCCTGGAGCTGTACCCCAGTTGAAAGAACTAAAATCATTGCCGTATTGATCTTTTACTTTGATGTTGTCTTTAGTGATTGTAGCAGTACCGCCATCTTTCAACAACGCAGTATCAAGATCTTTAGTACCAGAGATAAGGGATGCTACTTTTCCATCAGTTACATTAATTGTAACTTGAGCTACTTTGTTCGTGTGAGTGATAAGTGTAATAATTACTACACCTTTAGTAGCTGGCAAAGTATATTCTAGGTTCGTAACATCTTTAACAATGTCTTTAACAAATGAAACGCCGTTCAAGGCAGAGCCAGTTGCTAACATATCATTATTAGGGTGTTTAATCGCAGCGCCAAATTGATCAACTGCAGTGTAAGGGATGTTAATTTTCGATCCAGCTGGCGCGGATGCAGGTGCAGTCAGCGTCAATGTATCGATTTTAACATTTTCTTTAACTACAATATCAAAGCTATCTTTCGCGCCAGTCGACTTGGAAATGATAGTTACATTTGAAGTACCAGCATTAAGAAGTGTGCTGTTTTTCAATGTAAGAACAACTTGATTTGTGCCATCAACAGGAGCAATAGAGTAAAGTGCAGTGTTGCTGCTAGCAACGTAACCTACTAGATCTGCTTTGCTCGGGTTGGATACTGAAACAATCAGATCGGACAATACTGGTGGTGTAGCAGCTGAGTTACCATTCAGGTAAGTCAGGCTATTAACGGAAGCACCGTATTGATCTTTCAATTCAAGAACTAATCTGAACTCTTCACTGGAACCAGCTACCAGTTCTTTACCATTAGCATTGTAAAGTTTAACGATTTTAACAGACGCAACTTGAGCAGCCGAAGAAACTTCAGCTGTTACAGTAGCAAATGCACTACCAGTGTGTACTAGGCTAACTACTACTTTTTCACCTAAAGTGAAAGGAGTTGTAGCAGAAATTGTTACTGTTCCATTAGCAGCAACCGCTGAACCTTTACCAGCAGTAGCTGAAAGTGGAGTACCGTTAATTTCTTCGTTGTATTGGTTGAATACTTTATAACCAACAGTTACGATTTGGTTATTACCACGGTCAAGAGCAGCTTTTTCATTATTAAAAGTAATTTTAGTTACTTTTTCAGCTTCAACTTTAACAGTACCAGTCAAAGCAGCATCAGTGATTCCTTCAACCTTAACAGTGTACTCAGCAGCAGGAAGGTTCAATGCGAACTCAATTACTGCGGATTTCTTGTCTTCGGAGAAAGTTACGGATTTAGAGTTAACTGTGTTAGCTCCGTTAAGAACAGTGATTTTAGCTTTTGCAGTGTCAACTGTACCATTGAAAGCTACAGTCAATTTTTTAGCAGCAGTAGCAGTTACAGAGCTAATAGCTGTTGCAGCTGTTACTTCAAAGCCTTTAAGGTTAAGGATTTGTCCAAGTGTTTTACCACCGGAACCAGCAACTTCAGTGTGAAGAGCAGCTACTAGAGCAACATAAGTGTCGCCACGTTTAGCAGCAGCTTTCCAGTCAGTACCTTCTGGAAGAATTCCAGCTTTAACTGCCAATTCAGGAACAGAAGCATACTTGTCGCCAGTTGTTTCTACTCCAAGTGCACGCAATACTACAGCTGCGAACTCTTGGTTAGACAACGTACCGTTGAAACCGAATTTTGTAGCGGAAGAACCTTCCAGGTAGTTCTTCTCTTTAGCCCAAGAAAGGTAGCCATCGTAGAAAGTACCTGTTACATCTTTGTAAGTGTGGGATTTCTTAGTTGCTTGAGCTTCTTTCTCTACGTTCAGAAGACGGGAAAGAAGAACTGCAAGATCTTGACGTTTCCAAGTGGAGCCTGACAGAAGATCGCCAGTAGCGGTACCTTTGATAATACCTGCTTCTTGTAAATACTTGCCTGCGCTAGCAGGTGTTTCAGCAGCAGATGCCATGTTGGCAAACAGGCTGATTACTAGTGCGAAAGTTAGTAAAAGGGATAAACTTTTTTTCATAACCTTTTTTTCTCCTCCTCGAGAATGTATCTGTTTTGTTTGTGTGTAAGAATTATAGCTCGAATCTCTCATTGGTGTTTCACCCCCTTCCTTGAGTAGAGCATTGTCTATAATTGATGTCTGACGGCATGCCTAATGGTAGATCATGTCGCAGAAACTTGTAATCAAAAGAATAGAATCGAAAACCAAGCCAAAGTACGCAGGGAAAAATATGCCACTTTCCCCATTATACATGAGTCGCTTGTGTAGCGTAAAGAACATTTTCATAGAGAGCTAATAAAGATTAGTACTAGAGACCCTCTTGAATGTCTCATCATGTTAAACGCACGACGCGGAGAAAAGTTGCGGATTAAATCAAATTCGTCTAACTTTTTTTAACCTCATTACCTACAACTGAATCGAATTCATTATGTAAGGTCGCTTGGCTTCTCTAGTATAGCTTGGACGAGAGACTACGTCATTGGTAAATCATTTCCTATAGAACCAAGTTGAAGCATATAGATAGCGAGGCACCTTCCCCATATTAGATGGGTGAAGATGCCCGCTTGACCAAGCTTATCTTTAATTAATCTTTGGTAGGCGTTTCTTATCTGCAAGCATTCTAGCTACTAGGATTGCTGAATCCGAGCGAAGCAGGTTTGACTTAGGCTCGAATACAAAGCCTTTCTTAGCATTCTCAGGATCTACTTGAGTACCTAAGATAAAGCCTTTCTTAGATACTGCCAATACGGCAGCACGAGCGTAGAAGTCAATCTGTGCATAGTCCTTGAATTGCTTCTGCAATGCAGCATCAATTTTTTTGGCATCTGTATCTAATTTCAAATTCAGTGTACGGGCTATAATGACAGCTGCCTGTTCTCTGGAGAGAGCTGCATTAGGCTCGAATGATCTCGGTGTTGTTCCTTTAATGAGACCTTGGCGGGCCGCTGTCTCTACATAACGGAAATCCCATAAACCATCAGGATTAATCGTGTACGGCACATCATCATAGTGCGATTTACTCAGCTCATAATTCAACGGAATATCAATAGCTTTAACCATCATCCGTGCAAACTCCCCACGAGATGTATAGATATCTGCTCCAAATTGGTCGTAACTAACCGGATTCATGATACCTTTAGCATAAATAGCTTCTAAATAGTTCTTAGCATATGGATGCTGTGTAATGTCGTAGAAGGAGTATGCCATCTTAGAAACGACATAATATCCAAATTGTGTGAACGGAACCTTGATCGTGTGTTTCTTCGTATCGACTACTCCACCGAGATTCTCCCAATACTTGTTCTTCACATCGTAACGTAGCACTGTAATGATTGTACCTACATTATCACGCATATTCTCATCGTATTTCAATTCAAGCGTGCCAATCTTGGAGGTTACCAGCTCGCGGTTATCTGGACGATTGTCATAGGTCGGAATATCAGTCCCACCAGGCCCTTTGGCACCTGGGAATTGATAAGGATCCACACCCATCTTTAATGGATCGAAGGTTGTTGTAGACGGATCATCCGCAAGTCCCGCGTCAATCCAGAATACCGGACTTGATTTAATGAAATGAGTTGGGAATGAAACATTAAATCTTGTCCCGAAGCTCTGCAGGATTAAGTCAAAGTTAGCTGGCAGAGTCTCATACTCATGACGATCTACCACACCATCTTCCGGGTTTGCAATGGCGAACATCAATTTGTGGCCATCAAATATTTGATTTTTCAAATTCTGCGGCACATTAAAATCTTGACGGATCAACGAAGTACCTTTAGGGAAATTAAGGCTTAAGCTACCATCAAATTGCTTATGAGAGCTCTTCATTGTTTCTAAGTAACCCGCACCTGGAATATTCGTCGGTACGTATTTGATTAGAATGCTGTCTTTTGTAACATCTTTACCATTTGAAATAATCAGATCAATCTTGTTGTCCTTACCCGGCTTCAAGCCCGTAACAAAAGCGCGATACGCATTCGGATAATCTATTGTTCCGTCGTTGTTGGTGTCGAAATCAATTTTTTCCATCTTGAAAGCCTTGAGATCTCCGCCGGTAACCAGAACCTTATCAGCTCCTGGTGCAGCAATAACAACCTCGATAAAATTCTGATTCACAATTCTCTTCTCCGGTAAAATCGGGCGCAGCACCTTGTAAGGGATTGAGGTCGGATCGACTTCTAAACGGAAGCTCGCACGCGGCCCTGTTTCGCCACTGTTGTAGACGAAGAAGTTATAAATTTTAGAGCTTCCATCTGCATTCAATTGCTGGTCCTTCAAAATGAAGGAAAAGGATTGAAGATTCATGTTGTACTGAACGGCTAGATTGCCGGTATTCGAAGTAGAAGATGTTGCCGGTATTGTCCCAACAACCTTGCCGTCCTGCAGTAACTGAATAGCATCAGTCAAATTCCAGCGTATATCATTACTTCCAGGCGTACTGACTTTCAAAATATAATTGACCGCTGTTCCTGAATCACGCATGCTATCTACCTTATTACGAACAACTTGTTCAGTTGTACCGAGATCTAAGAAACCAAAGGTTCCGAAAATGTTCATTTCTGATAGCGTTGTTGTATAAATACTACCGCGAATCGGAAAGCTTGGATCGTTCGGCAGAGGAGCATCCTTGTATTGCGTTCCATAAGGGAACACACCTGATGTTCCAGGCGCAGGTATTACCGGCAAGTTCGTTGGAATGACACTTACCTTGATTTCTTTCTGATAATAATCTGTTTCCGTCTGATACACAATTTTAATTTTATTCTCACCGGAATAGAACTTCTTATAAACATCTGTAAGACTTATTTGGCCTGCGGCTGTTCCTATATTTAACTTGAAGTCACTCACGTTGGTACCTTGGGTTAAAGGAACGAGAGTGTTGTTGATATATAAGAATACCGTCTGATTTAATGTAACATTATTACCAGAAGTCACTGGCACGTATCTTATTTTACTAGTATTCGGGATATTCTTGAACGATCCCGCAAGGTCGCCCAGCTTATTAGTAATAACTTCAATAGCCTGAACCGTATCAGTTTCTGTTGTATCCACTTTAATTATCATACCATCGACAGCTTTATCGTAATTGGCAAAAGGACCATACAGAAGATTTACTTTTACCGGCTTAACTACAGAAGATGCAGTACCTCCAGTCATCGTGAAATCGATAGTCTGAGTGCCTGTTACTGGCATCTTACTGAATTCATATACTACACGGTAAAAGGTCTTAGTCACCCCGTTGACCATCTTAGTAACGGTAGTTACATCAGTACCTTTGATGTTTACCCTCTTATACTCAAACGGCTTAGGATCAATATATTTATATTCGTTATTCGCTACATCGCGAATTGTCGGAACACTAATCGGACTATCATTGATACCATAATTAGTCGGATTACCAATCAGCACCTCAACCGCAAACGGCATAGCGAAGATGTTAGAGCCAGCTAATGCCCCACCCGTGATGTTCTCGTAATTCGTACCATTATACGATTGGAGATAATTGATCTCATAAATATATGGCTTTGTGCCGTTCTGCAATGTAAATCCAAGGGAGCTAGTTCCCTCTAGTGTAGGTGTAACATTGAGATGCTTATTCACTTCGTTGTCGGACATTAGTTGCAGGTTATATTGCTTGTCATCAACAAGAGCTCCACTCGCTGCTAGCACACTATTGTCCAATTTAAAGGAATAGACAAAGAACTTGTCTGTTTTAGAGGTTAACGGATCAATTGTAGCATAAACAGATCCAATTACGGATGATGTTCCACCCGTGAGTGTATAGTTTACTTTAACGAGCTTCGTGCCTGTTGGGTCAGACCCTGTACTAGGCAATGATGGATCCGGATGGGGCTGAAGGGCACCGCCGACTACATCCGCATATTCGGAATTCGGAACAATAACTTTACCTGTTACTTGCACTTTACTGGAATCTGTATAGTTATAGTTCGGATAGTACTCAAGCGGGGACCCACCTGAGCCCTCATTAACATTTACATCGTAATAAGTGACGCTGCCGTTGTAGAAAGCGATCTCACGTGTCGTCTCAAGCGTCTGGGAGTTGTTCTTCACTCGAATTGTTACGAGGTTCTTCCCCTTTTTCAAGTTCACCGGAGATGCAACGAAGCTGTTATTGTTGCTTGGGTTAACATTGTACGTCTTACTGTTACCGTTAACGATAATCGTCACGCTCTGAGCGTTCGGCGCATTACCGGTAATGCTGATATCGTAGTTGCTGCGTCCTTTGGATGCATTCGAATAGACGACAGTTGTGTTACTATCGTTAACAGGGAATGCCTGTCCATCGATCTGGGCCAACAAGTTATAGAATACAGGTCCATTGCGGTAATCAATATAGAAGGTGTCTGCAACCTCTCCTCCACCTTGAAGACCTTTGAACGTGATTCTATTTTTACCAGGAAACAGCTCTAAATTAAAAACAGTAATAGCATTGCCTTCATTGTAAACATTACTTGTTTGATCCACTTTGGAATTACCGATGATGTCATCGGATGGATCTTCATTTCCTTTGTCGTCAATAATCTGAAATACGCTGTAAGAAATCGTAGAAGCGTTGATGTTGTTAATTGAACCTTGAAGAGTAACCCGTGCATCCGTCGTAATTCGAGGTGCTTGAGGGTCAGTACTTTCACTTGGAAAAATAAAGCTTCCGTTGCCTACAGCCGCATTAGCAACTGGTGCTTGAGCGGGGAACAACTGAAGTAGCAGTGCTACTACTAGAATTACGGCACTGAATTTTCTAAACACAATGAGTTCCTCCTTACGTGTCTTCCCGGCATTATGGGTGTACCTCTGTTATCGGACACGAGGGGAGGAATATTTAGGCGAAAACGATAAAAAATCCCCGAATCTCATAAGAGACCGGGGATTTATTGAAGGTATGAGAAAATATTAATGTAAATATGAAGTGCTATTTCCCCCGAGAATCAGTCTGCGGCTTCATCCGTAATCGAGCTAGCAAGTCGAGAACAGGGCGACGGGATTGATCTACAATTCCGATAAGCTCTGCGCCAATCTGCAGCAAGAACACGAGAGCACAGATAACAATGAAGGTTATCCAGTTACCTAAGCCCGAATTCGAGACAGAGGACTGAACGATCGCACATGTGCCGAAGAAAGCTGCAATCCCATAAATAATGAGCACAGTCTTACGATGGCTGAAGCCGAGCTGCTGCAAGCAATGATGCAGATGCCCTTTGTCCGGTGCAAAGATCGGTTTCTTGTGCACCCAGCGACGGATTATCGCGAAAAAGGTATCCGATAACGGAACCCCGATAATAAGTAACGGTGTTACGAAAGAGACAACTGTAACTTGCTTAAATCCGAGCATGGACAACGTCGCCAAGGCGAAGCCGAGAAACAGCGAGCCCGAGTCACCCATGAATATTTTCGCGGGATGGAAATTAAAGAATAAGAAGCCTCCAATAGAGCCAAGCAAAACAGCTGATAGGATAATAATGGCCTCATTGCTCATTATAATACCCATAACAAGTAGCGTAGCGACTGCGATACCGGACACACCAGCTGCTAGCCCGTCCAAACCATCAATCAAGTTGATCGCATTAGTTACCCCTACAATCCATAAGATCGTAAGCGGAATACTAAGCCATTCACCCAAAGGCTGCATCGCCGAGCCGAATGGAATGTTAAGCAAATCAATTTTGATATTATATCCAAATACAACAATACACGCTGCGCCAATCTGTACGAGCAATTTGAGCTTAGCTGACAGATCGAACTTGTCATCAAGCGCACCCAGCACTACAATTAGCGTTCCCCCTACAAGTAGAGCGCTAATCAAATTGCGGTCGTAAGTACTGAGCATATCAGCAGGTACCCAAGGCAATATAAGTAGCAATCCCACTGTGAAGGCGCCATAGATAGCAACTCCACCCAAACGGGGCATTATTCTCGTGTGAACTTTACGATGATTCGGCACATCAATTGCGCCAATTCGAATTGCCAATTTCTTTACGAGTGGTGTAAAACCAAGCGCAAGCGCCATTGCAGCGATGAATGAAATAAGTCCAATTCCGAGCATCCAGCCAGACATCATCTACAACTCCCCTTTTTATGTACCGGAATGAATTATACTCCGATCACAAGGACTTCAACAAGGTGATAATTCTGTCGTTTTCCGCCATTTTTAACGATTTAGCTTGTAATCATGAAAGTTTTCATGATGGATTGTTATGTTTCAGGACTTTTTCTCCGTCTTTAATCACTTTGAGAGCAAATCGAGGTAATACCAGCATTCTCCTGAACCGTGTAGGCTCCTGAAGTAGCCTATAAAACCATTCCATGCCCAGCTTGCGAAATAGTGCCGGGGCACGCTTAAGCTTACCAGACACAACGTCAAAGCTGCCTCCTACACCCATTACAACAGGGACGCCGAGTTGATCTTGATATTTCTCAATCCAAGGCTCCTGATTCATCGTAGAACGGGCAACAAACAACAAATCTGGTTTAGCCGCTCTTACTAGCTCGACGACCTCTCCATCTTCTTTATCTGTAAAATAACCATCTCTGTGACCGACGAACCGCATTCCCGGAAATTGCTTTTGCAATTTATCGTGTGCGGCCTTAATGATGTCAGGCGAAGCACCAAGCATATACACGCTCCAGCCCCGTTTATCTCCTTCTCGTAGCAATTCATGCATGAGATCGAAGCCAGCGACACGCTCTTGGACCGGCTGCTTAAGGCGACGAGCCGCCCATACAACGCCTGAGCCATCAGGAACGACGAGATCAGCCGTGGACAAAGTGTGGTGGAATGACGGATTGTCCAGTCCGACCATAAGCATAATTGGATTTCCCGTTATTACCCGTTGTGGACGACGAGACTCAATGGCTTGTGCAAGATAGCCGACAGTTTCCTTCATATTCATCTTGGAAAACGGTACGCCATACAAGGAAACCGTTGGGTACGGCTTCGTTTTGGACTTCAATTGGGTCACTCTCCAGCAGTTTGGTTTGTATGTCTACAAGCAATATCAGAATATTACTTATACTAAGTACGTATGTGAGCAATGATTTGTTGCGAAGGACGGGTAGCTTCCTGCTTAAGGCGCTGAATTGTAGCTCCGCAGGATTGCTGCCACTGCTCGGGATTGCTCAATATTTCAATAGCTTGCTGCGCCAAAAATTCTGGATCGAGTGATTCCGTTGTGCCGACTGCACGTTGATCCAGCCGATGCAGGAACTGATCGATCTTGGGATCGTACGAGAGGCCGAGCAGCGGAACCTCTTGATTCGCCGCATAGATAAGCGAATGCAGGCGCATCCCGATGAGCAACGCGCATCGGCCAACCTCCCGCAGCATCAGCTGCGGGTCATCGTGCGCCGGGGCCAGCTCCGCTGAGACCCCGGAGCCCGCTAGCCGTTCCATCACATAGCGCGACGCATCCTCGTCCGCGCCTTGATGGAACGGCAGGAAGCGCAGCCGGACGGCATAGCGTCCGGCCAGCGCTTCAAGCGCTGCAGCCGCGCGGTCCAGGTCCGCGCGGTCGCTGCGCCAGAACCTGACGGACACGCCCACCACAGGTGGTGTGTCCTGAACAGCCCCAGCGGCGCCGACAGGCGCCGCTTCTCCCTCACCCTCAGTTCCGCCAACCTGATCACCCTCCGGCAAGCCCATCACAGGATCGGGCACAACCTCTATGTGACCTGGAGGCACGCCATAACGCCGCAGCAGCATGGCCGACTCCTCATCACGCACCGACACATAAGCAGCCTTCTTAAAAACTCTTGCAATAAAAGGCTGGAAAATTTTGCGATGAACCGGCCCGATTCCTTGTGCATACACGAACGTTGGTTTACCACACCAGCGAGCCAACGCCATGATACCTAAGTAATACGGAATGGAGCCAAGCCCCGTTGCATCCTGAAGCAGGCTGCCCCCTCCGCTAATAAGTCCATCACTGTTCTTGAGCGCTTTACGCACTTCACCAAGCTTCGTCCGATGGACTGCCTCAACGCCGTACTGCCGCTTCGTCCACTCAGGATCGCCCGACAGTACAATTGGAATGACTGTAACGCCGACAGCTGTTGCGGCTTCTTCGAGCGCGGTTAGGATGCTTTTAAGCACCGCTTCGTCCCCGCTATTGCGGAAGCCATAATATCCCGACAGGACAAGACGATACACCTCTCCGCCTTCTCCTGATCTATTGTTACCGCGATTTCCGATTTTCTTCCGCCCCTTTAACGTTACCGAGCAGCGTTAGTCTCTGCAGAATAACATTTCCTATCGTATAATCCCATGGGTTAAGGCTTGTTTTAGACCGCTTGTCCAGCGCCCTTAACCCATCTTGACCATAGCTTCTCGCCAATTTGCCACACCGCAATAATAACTAATCCGAGCAATACCCCGATACCTAGTCCGAGGAAAATCCGAATGAGTGACAACAGGAGCGGCGTATGAATGTGTGCGAACGTGTCGACCATTGATAGCTGCGCGATTGTTCCAGCAATGAGTAACACCATAGCCCAACGATAGCGGAGCGCTAGGAAGATCCCTGCAAAGAACAGCGGATGTCCCAGTAGAAACTCCTTCGTACGAGGTCGCACGCCGAAAGTATTTTCGAGTAATGAACGGAATTGTAGCTCCAGACCCGACACTTGACCTGCATTACCCGTTCTTGTCATATAGTACAAGCCTGCCGCACCGAGAATACCAATACCTACAATCCACAACACTGTAAGTGGCATGGATAGAATTCTCTTTGTATTCCCTAGAACCGTATCTCCGGAGCCGTACAAGAATACATACAGCGCAACCAAACCAATCGGTAGAATGTGTAACAAGCTCACACCCCGGAATTGCTGCAAGACCAAGCTATAAGTAATATGGTTAAGCAGCGCAACGATAAATGGAATAGCTGCTAAAGATAAAATTGTCGTTCTTACGAGTAGGAGTATAGCCCCCCCTAATCGACGCATTGGTGATATCGGCTGAGCCTCCGTACCTTCACGAAGTACCCGAATCCTTTTAATTAGCAATACTACGGAAGCAGTTGGTGCAGCTATAGCTGCTGCCAAAGCTAACATTTGTACCATTAGCGTTGGGCTTAGAACATGTAGACCAGCCCCTCCAATTACTCCAGCCACAAAAACAGGCAATAGAAGTGCTGGAATGAACAAACCAATCATTAATGCTACAAGCGCTATAGCACCAAGCATCGCAAGTCCTCGCAGCAACGTTTCTTGAGGAGCTTTATGAACCTCGAAAGCCTTAGGCTCTCCTATCTTAAACCCGAAATTGTTTAGCTGCTTCACAGCGCCTACAGAATCTTCTTCATCTCCCTGTAGAACTTCGACAATGTCTTTCATTGGATTAGTAACTTGTCCTTTAGTTCCATCCTTGACCGTTATCGCATTTAAGTAGAGCAAACGAATATTGCGATCCTTAACCGCCAATACGAGTCGGTCCTCCAGCACAGGGTTTTTAATAATCGTCATTTCCGCTTCCCCAACCGAATGCGCTCTAATCGCATTATACTTCAGTAGGTTGGCTAGCTTAGACATCCCCTTCTGCGGAGTCTTCAGGTTCTCGAATATAGCTACGCCAATACCATTTTCATTAAGGTCGTCAGCAAAGCGCTGCACGCCGCCAAACTTAAGACCTTTACCGAATCCAGTAACGGCTTCACCGTCGAACAGAACACGAGTTACCCCAAATTCCTTAAACGATTTCAACCACTTGGCAATCTCGTCTGGGTCATAAGGAGTAAACCGATCCGATATTCGAGGAATAATTAGAAAGCCTTGATCCTTCAGCATTTTCATAGATAGTGGATTCGGCTGCATCGCACGAATATAGGCATCTTCATAACCCATGTTTAAACGCAAGCCAGTATGATCCTTAATCGACCAATTCGTTACCTCTGCACCATGGTGACGGAATGCCCACTCAATGATCGGACGAATGACCTTCTCATTTTCGGGACGGTTAAATACCACATATGTACCATTATCCTCTGGAGGTGATACACGATCCTCTAACAATGCCGCTTGAGTGGCGTTGTATACGTTAATTTCCCCTGCCCAAGAAAGCTCCTCTAAGGTGCTTTCAAAAACAGCCATGGCATTTACTCCCGCACCCTTCAGCAGCTTAAGCTGCTCCTGCACATATTGATTCGGATTAGGCTGAGAGCTACTAACCTGCAGTAAGTCACGGTAGTCCATTACAATCGCTACATTATCAGCTGATGTTTCAGTTTGCACCCTCGCATACATAACAGGTAGTGCAGCAACGACACCAAGCAAAACAACATACCAAAGCCAACGAGCAAATCTTGCATTCCATGTATTCAACCACTGGGGCACAACGGTCACTCCTTCATTTTAACTAAGCTAACGAATCCACACGGGCCATTACGACGTCAGCTAGCTGCTTCAAGGAAGCCGTCGCTCCATCTAGTCCAGTTCCACGTACCGCAAAATAAATCTTAATCTTCGGCTCTGTCCCCGATGGACGCAAGCAGAACCATGAGCCGTCAGCAAGTAGAAATTTCAGTACATTTTCCACAGGC
This sequence comes from Cohnella abietis, assembly GCF_004295585.1. NCBI lineage: Bacteria > Bacillati > Bacillota > Bacilli > Caryophanales > Paenibacillaceae > Cohnella > Cohnella abietis. The sequence continues at coordinate 6,330,803 of NZ_AP019400.1, forward strand.
AGCCCATCTAGACCCTTCCCATAATCAAGCACCTGGGTGATGGCTACACCTGCAATTTCTTCTGGAGGCTTCGTGCGCCAATCGTCCATAATTGCACCGATTTGGGCGACGCCATCCTTACCTTTAAGCGTCCGTGACTCCAGCTTTTCCAAATAAGTGCCGTGCTTGGCATAAAGCTCTAGCAGAACATCATATAAAGTCTTGCCCTGCGATTTGTAATACGCTGCAGCTTCACAGATAAGGAGCGCGGCTACTACAGCATCCTTGTCCCGCGCATACGTTCCAGCTAAATAACCATAGCTCTCCTCATAACCGAAGAGGAAGGTATGAGAGCCCGTTGCTTCGAACTGCGACATTTTTTCTCCAATATATTTGAAGCCCGTCAGAGTACTAAACACCTCACAGCCATAAGAAGAAGCAATGTCTGCTCCCATCTCACTCGTTACAATTGTTTTAATGACAGCACCATTTACAGGCAGCTTGCCCTGAGCTTTTAAATTCGATAGCAAATAGTTAACCATCAAGGCACCCGATTGATTGCCCGTCAGAACGACGAAGTCACCTTTATCGTCCTTGACTACGGCTCCCATTCTATCACAGTCCGGATCGGTGCCTACAATAATGTCAGCATCCGTTTCTTTAGCTAGTTTAATGGCCAGCGTGAACGCCTCTTGCTCCTCTGGATTAGGAGATTTGACCGTTGGAAACAGCCCATTAGGCTGCTCCTGCTCCCAGACGACATTTACATTAGTAAAGCCCGCTTGAGCTAGCACACGCTGAATAGGCAGGTTCCCAGCACCGTGTAGAGGCGTGAAGACAACACCCAAGGCTGCTCCCGCTCCCTCTTTAATAAGGTCTGGCTGAACAGTCTGAGCGACTATAGTATCAACAAACCGTTGATCGTCTTCATCACCTAGCCAGCAGAGTAACCCTTGGGCTTCCGCCTCCGCTTGAGTCAGGCGCTTCACTTCGTCGAAAGATGTGATATCTCTAATTTGACCAATAACCTGCTCCGCTTGATGAGGGACTAGCTGTCCTCCATCCGCTCCATATACTTTATAACCGTTATATTCAGGTGGATTATGGCTTGCCGTTACAACAATTCCTCCGGTAGCCTTCAAGTCTCTTACCGCGAAGGATAACTGAGGTGTTGGGCGTAAGGAACGGAACAAATAAGTACGAATACCATTTGCCGCTAACACACACGCCGCTTCAAGAGAGTAAACATCAGAATTGTTGCGGGAATCATGAGCAATGACAACTGATGGAGAAGAGCTCTCTCCTAATAAAAAATGAGCAAAGCCTTGCGTTGCCTTACCGATTACGTAACGGTTCATACGGTTCGTTCCGGCACCCATTACACCGCGCAAACCACCGGTTCCAAATTCAAGATCGCGATAGAAGCGATCTTCGATTTCACCCGTTTCGCCTTGAATACTACGCAATTCCTCTTTTGTTTGTTCATCTATGTCAGGATCATTTAACCAAGCTTCATATAGGAGTTGAGGATTTACAGCCATCGTTATCTCTCCCTCTCTTTTCTTTAGGCTTTAGATGGATCGGACAAAGCAAACATAAGCTCGCCTTCAGCAACAACAGTATCTCCTACACGCGCTGTGCCCCGACCTTTGCCGATTGGGCCTTTCAAACGTGTTACTTCAAGCTCTAATATTAAAGTGTCACCAGGCTTAACCTGTCCACGGAAACGGAAACCGTCAATGCCCGCAAAAAAACCAAGCTTACCTTTGTTTTCTTCGAGCGCAAGCATGGCCACTGTGCCTACCTGTGCTAGCGCCTCTACGATAAGGACGCCCGGCATCACTGGATATCCTGGGAAGTGCCCTACGAAGTGAGGCTCGTTCATAGTGACATTCTTGAGCCCCACAGCGCGTTTACCTGGTTCAAGCTCTAAAATACGATCGATTAAGAGAAACGGGGGGCGGTGGGGAATTAATTCTTGTATTTGTACAATGTCCAACATGGTAGGTATCCTCCAATTTAACTGTATAATTTATTTCCAAATAGCAAATCATACATTCATCCCTGATGCGAGCTGCAGTCGCGAAGGTTGATATAAGAGAGCTTGCCGTCGCCCGCAGATCTTCAAAGCCGGCGGCGGGCTCTTTTGTGGAGCGCAGCTTAAGTAGTTGTTTGGTTTATACTTTTGAATTTCATGAAATAAATAACCGAAGTCAAGAAGGATAAAACAATACCACACCAAAACACGGTTACTCCTCCACGCAATTCAAGGAACAAAAGTAGTATAGCTACATAGTACAATATTGTTGTTACTTTACCGAATAGGTTTGCAGGCACGGTTTTTAATCCACGGAAATGATAGATAGCTGAACCAATGATCATGACTAATTCCCTAAAAGCCATAACCAGAAATGCGGATAGGGGAAGGACACTCTTGATTAGTAGCGCCACTACGACAGCTAGCATCATAAGCTTGTCTGCAAGTGGATCAAGCATGCTGCCAGTAACCGTAACCTGCCCGCTCTTACGTGCAATGTAACCATCTAGAAAGTCGGTTAACCCTGCAACAAGTACAATGGATAAAGCAGTAATCGTTTGATCGTTGAAATAAAAAAATAAAAATAAGGGGATTAATACAAAACGGGACATTGTAAGCATATTAGGTACGTTCATTCCCTGTACTCCCCCGTTCTCTAAAGTTCCCCATCATTATAACGCTCACCCCTAAAAATGAAAACTCCCCGAGCAGAAGCCGGAGAGTTTCTGTCCCGGTTGCAAGGCGCAGGCCAGGCATCAGCCGCCCTCCGCGAACACGAGATCATACATATGCTTCCATGTACTGGAATCAAATACGTCCGCCAAGGGCTTGTCCCCTAGAATGACGTATCCTACTGCCAATCCAATTATTAAAGCCGAGATACATAGAACAGGAATAATTAATATTTTTATACTCATCCAAATAACACGAGCAACGATCCTTCCAGAGGAGGTTCTGTTACCTTGGTCATTTGAACGGGGGGTTGCTGTCATGAAGATTTCGTCTCCTTCATCGCACAACATGGCGGAGGTTTATTACACCCATTATCCGCCATCAACACTTATCCGCGCAAGTTATTAGCCATTCCCATCATTTGTTCACTTGATGTTAGAGCCCTTGCACTTAGCTGATAAGCACGCTGTACCATCATCAAATCAGTCATTTCGTCCGCCATGCTAACATTGGATTGCTCCACGAAGCCTTGATGAACAGATATACCGGACCCACCATTAGGACCAGCGACTATGTCACGCACTACATCTGTCGCATTAACATTTGAAGGTATACCGAACATATTGTCAGAGACAGCCTGTAGCAGCTCAGAGTTAGTAACCTCTACTAGCTTCAGTCTGCCCAAATTAATTGGTGTCGTACCTTCTTGTCCAACCGCTGTCAACGTCCCATCAGCAGCAACACTTAAATCGTAGCCAGCTGGAACGCGGATAAAGCCCTCTCCCGCTCCTGTACTTCCGACAACTTGCTGTCCTGTGTTCGTAACGAGTATCCGGTCGCCATTCTTATCTGGCATCAGCTGGAATGGACCGTGACGAGTAAATGCCCGTGGTCCATTAATGTCCCCGGCTGTACGTACCTCGAACAATCCATTGCCTTCGATTGCCACATCGGTCATGTTGCCTGTTTCTAGAAGAGAGCCTTGAGACATATCCGTCTGCATCGAGGCTAATCTTGCTCCCCAGCCTTGGGTAAAACCAAGCGGTGTACGACGTCCAGGCTGATTAAAATCCTCAATATGAGGATTAAGGCTTGTCATAATATCTTCAAAGACCGCTGTTTTACGTTTGTAACCGACAGTATTAGAATTCGCAATATTGTCCGCAAGCATATCCAGCTTTTGTTGAAGGGCGCCCATGGATACGGACGCAGTAATCATGGAGTTGTTCACTTAGACGTTCCTCCTATTGGGGTTGTTAAACTCGACCAACTTCATTAACGGCTTTCTCCAAGCTACGATCATAGGTCTGAATGACTTTCTGATTTGCTTCATATGCGCGAAGAGCAGCCATAATATCAATTGAGGATTGGGCAGCATCCACATTGGATCGTTCCAGATAGCCTTGACGAACTTCAACTCTTTCATCATCAGCTATTTGTTCAATACCCGCCGGGTCGCCCGCATAACGAAACATCCCATTCCCTTCTCTAATGAGCAGGTTAGGATTATCTACTCGCATGATGCGTAGCTGAGGCGCGCCTTGAAGCGGTAACCCGCTGTTTGCATCTACCAGTCTGCCGTTTGCAGTTACACCAACCTGTTCCCAAGGAACGTTCACCGTAATCGGATTGCCGTTCACCCCAACAACCTCGTAGCCGTCTGAAGTTAATAACGTCCCGTCTGGAGCTGTCTTAAAGCTCCCGTCCCTCGTATATTGCTCTTCACCTGTTGGCGATAATACAGAGAAGAAAGCCTGAGGCTTATAGGTTACATCGCCATTCTCGTCAACAGATTTTCCTGACGCATTAAACACGGTACCATCAACTAGCAAGTCGGAAACAAGAGCCAAATCCTGGGACCGATAGGTTTGTTGTAAATCCCCTTGGCCCATCTGCAGCAAATTTTCTTCAGCAAATACGCCTGTACTTAGCTTGCCAAGTGTACCCGCGGAAGGATTTGATCCTCCTTGCGCAGCGATGAGCATATCAGGAAAGGATCGGGAAACTACACTACTGCTCTTAAAGCCTGGCGTATTCATATTGGCGATATTGTTCGTAATCGTATCATGACGTCGTTGTTGGGCGAGCATCGCCGATGCAGCTGAATATAAACCTCTTAACATGGAGCTTCCTCCCAGTTGGTCACTCTAATTTATCTAATCTTGCGAGTCATTTTGTCGAGATGTTCAAGCATGATTCCTGTTCCTTTAACGACGCAATGCATAGGATCCTCAGCGATTAGCACAGGCACTTTAATCTCATCTGAAAGCAAAGCATCCAGTCCATCCAGAAGCGCGCCACCACCAGTAAGAATAACTCCACGGTCGATAATATCCGCAGACAATTCTGGTGGTGTACGCTCCAATACAGTTTTAGCTGACGCTACTATGGACATGACAGGCTCCCACAAAGCTTCGCGTACTTCATCAGAGTGAATAGTTACCGTTAGTGGTAGGCCGGTAACCATGTCTCTACCGCGAATATCCATCTCTTCTCTACGACCGCCGAGGTATACGGTTCCAATCTTTATTTTGATATCCTCGCTCGTTCGTTCACCGATTAACAGCTTATATTTATTTTTTATGTATCTCATAATTGCAGCATCGAACTTGTCCCCTGCAACCTTAAGAGAAGAGGCGGTTACGACGTCGCCCATAGAAAGAACAGCAACATCCGTCGTACCTCCGCCTATATCTACTACCATATTCCCGCTTGGCTGGAAAATATCCATTCCCGCGCCGATTGCAGCCGCCTTAGCCTCTTCCTCAAGAAATACTTCTTTGGCTCCGCTTCGTTCGGCTGCTTCACGGATTGCTTTCTGTTCCACAGATGTTATGTTCGTAGGAGCGCAGATCAGAATACGTGGACGACTGTACCAGTTCCTGCCTCCAACCCTTTGAATGAATGCCTTAAGCATCATATCCGTCACTTCAAAGTCCGCAATAACACCGTCCCTAAGAGGACGAATTGCGATAATATTGCCTGGAGTACGCCCGACCATGCGATGAGCTTCCTCACCGACAGCAAGCACCCTGCGAGTGTCACTTTCAATAGCGACGACAGATGGCTCGTCGAGGACAACTCCCTTGCCTTTCACGTGAATAGATACATTCGCTGTACCTAGATCGATGCCAATGTCTTTGCTAAACATGCGTCTATTATCCCTCACCAAATATGGATTGTCTGCAATTGTAATAGTATAATATTCGCCGCTTCTGCTGCAAATCCTTCTTTTTTTCTCGACATTATTAGTAAAATTATGCCTTACCCACTGTCATAACTTCCCGTTTTTTAATCGTTGTCTTCTTATACTTGATTTTGGTCGCTTCTCCCCCCCTTAGGTGCCGGATTGACTTATGATATTCAAGAATGTGCTTAACCTGGTCTGCTAAGTCCGGATTTATTTCCGGTAGACGCTCAGTCAGGTCTTTATGCACCGTGCTTTTGGAGACGCCGAATTCTTTGGCTATCGTACGCACCGTATTGCGCGTCTCCACAATGCTTCGGCCAATCTTGATCGTGCGTTCCTTAATGTAATCGTGCACGCTCCCGCCTCCCTGCTGAAATAGATTGGTACAGTATATGAGGGGCGCGGTCACTTATTCTAGGTTGCCAAGCCTGACAAGCTAGGAAAGTCCATTTTATGACGCTTTTTATAGGACTAACAGCATTCCACGTGCATCTTTAGCCCTAATAAAAAAGACGAGAAGGAATTCTCCTTCCGCCTTTGGGACAGGTACTTCCCTCCACTTGGCTCATGTATGCAAAAGAAATAGGGTGATTCTACTGCATCGTCTGCAATAAAATCACCCTATATTCTTTCAGCCTCTTACTTCGCCGATTTAATCAGCCCAGCAGGATTAACTGATGTCCCATTTTTAAGAATCTCGAAGTGTACATGTACGCCTTCTTGTGGCTCTAACTCACTTTGTCCAGCAGTTGCGATTTTAGCGCCTTGCTTAACCTCGTCACCAACCTGGACCTTCAAGTCAGTTAAGCTTTGGTAGACAGTAACCAAACCGTTCGAGTGCTCAATCTGCACTTCATACCCATTTGTAGGCGTTTGGCTGGCAACCTTCACTTTACCGCTTAAAGCAGCTAGTACATCGAACGATTTTGAATCTTTACGAGCCAAGTCGGTAGCCATGTGCGGTTTGAACGTGTTCTCGAACTCGACAGTAGCAGCTTCACGCTGTTCCAAGGACGCCGTTTCATCATAGAACGGCACGATTGGAGTCATATCCTCAATCTTGTCTACCGGCCAACGAACAGCTTCTCCGTTAGCAATTACTGCAGAGGCTTCCGGGGATGTTTTCCCGTTTACTGCTGTTTCGCTTTCGACACCCGTCAGACCAGGAACGGCTTGCTGCGGATCTTTCTGACCCGTTCCCGAATTCAGCCAGAGAATCGTTACGATAATTGCTGCCGCGGCCATGTAAGCTGCAGGGAATACCCAGCGCTTGGAAAGAAACTTTTTCCATCCGGTAGGCCTGACAGCGGGAGACGATCCCGCAACTGACTTGTGAGACTCTTCGATTTTTCTTGGTGTTTTGTTGTTTCCATCATTCATTATTATCATCACCTCAGTAAGCCATTGTTACCAGGTGAGAGAGTTTTATACCTGTTTACGATGAAAGATTACAATTTTTATAGTGATAGCCTCTTTATAGGTGTTATTCAGAGCTTTTCACAAGCTTCGAAACTTCCTCCAGGCGTATTCCAGAATAGTAGTGTTCAACAATTTGACGAGCTGTTTTCCCACTTTTAGCCATTTCTTCCGCACCCCATTGGCTCATTCCCACACCGTGCCCACTTCCATAAGTGGTAAGTATAATCTTTCCTTTACTGATGTCCATATCAAATGCAGCTGACCTCAACCCTAATCTATGACGTATTTCTTCCCCTGTGAACTTCTTGTTTCCTACTAACATTTGCTTCACTCTTCGCCCTTTCGTCCATTCTATAATGCGGATAGACTTCTTTGCCGATAGGCTTGAGCTGGCCGTAATAGATTTCAAGTCCAATTTATCATAAAAGTCCTTTAAGCTTATCTCTACCGTTTCTTGAGCTCTAGGAGAGCCCTCTTTATCCCATGGGCTTGCAACAGAACGTAGATAGGGACGCGCAGCTGCAAATACTTCTTCGGAGTTTTCGGTATAGCCGTTACTAGTGGAGAAAAATAGTGCCTCTATCGGCTGATCCTCATAAACGATAACTTGGCCTGCTGTTCTAGAGACTGCCTTGTCCACCTTCTGCCAGCCTACCTCATTATCAATCCGCAGCTGCTCCATTTCGGAGAGTGATCGATATACTTGATTTACTTCTGTATCCATTACATCAGCTTCCTTGACAGTGACACCCGATCTATCATTCAGCCATAATCGCCTAATGATATACGTCCTGGCTGCTAACGCCTGAGCCTCAAGTGCCGCAGGTTGGAAGTCCAATGGCATCTCCGCAGCTACAACACCCTTAACATATACCTCAAGGGGCACCTTCTCGATCGTACCAGATCTAGTGAGATACACTCGAACGGTAGGTTGTTGATTATTTACTATGTCGGAATTCAAAGCGCTGTTAGAGCTATCTCCATCAGTTTCTATCAATGGTTCAATTATGTTTGTCGAAGAGCCCCCTTGCATCGTCTTTAATGCGTTCCCCTCGTTCGTCATATCCACATTCCCATCAAACTGATAGAGCTGATTAAATTGTTTATGACCAATGCTTGTCGGCTCTATCGAATCATTGCCCAAGCTTCCACCATGGACTATAAGCCATATAAGACACGCTGCAATGACTCCAAAGGTGAATGGATACCAAAGGTTTAACCCACCTGTCTCCTTGGCGGCCTTAATAACATTTCCTTTCCTATCAGCTATCAATCTGTTTCGCGAAGCTGGCCATTCGCCGCCCTTCCGTCTCTGCTTCATGGCCCACCTCATCTACACCAATTTCGGAGGTAAGCTCCTAAATGCCTAGCATGCACTACTCTTACCAGCCGATGCTTTCAAAATATGCGAGAGTTAGAAAAGGTAGAACAATAGAACATACGTTTGGTATAATGGGATTATGGATTAGGTATGGTGGGAGTGAGAGAGGGAAGTAATAGAGTATTTGTAGACAAAAATCCCCAAGCCTTGGAGGCTTAGGGACAGGTATCATTCAATAATAGCTAAGTATAAGAACAAACGGCATCATTATGATCAACAGCAAGCTTTAGTACTTTATGATACAGAAGCTGGTAAATTCCTAGCATTCAGCAAACGTGTAATCAAGCAAGAGTCGGCTGAATATTGCGAGGAATAACAACCTCCGAAGTTGCTGCTGCGCGTTGTTCCATCTGCTTCAAGAGATTTTCTGGCTGTAAGGAAGCTTTCTCAGATTCCTCCAGTACATCTTCTGGTGAAGGTGCACGGTAGACATCCGCACCAAGAGCGACCAGCTTATTCACAATGTTCATGTAACCACGTTCAATGTGATGAATGCCACTCACTTCCGTACTTCCATCCGCAACTAAGGCGGCGCATATGAGTGCAGCTCCTGCTCTTAAATCAGTGGCACATACGCTAGCTCCAGATAGCTTGGTTCCGCCAGTCACGATGGCCGTTCGTCCATCCACCTTGATCTCAGCGCCCATTTTTATTAATTCTTCAACATGCATGAAACGATTCTCAAACACTGTTTCGGTAACAATGCTTGTTCCTTCAGCAACGAGCAGAAGAGTCATCATCTGAGCCTGCATATCTGTAGGAAATCCAGGATACGGTAATGTTTTGACATCTACAGCACGAAGAGGTTGAATAGCTTTTACGCGAATGCCGTTCTCGTCACAATCAACGACAACACCCATCTCCTCCAGCTTGGCAACGATTGGCCCAAGATGGTCACGAATAGCTCCTTCGACATACACATCTCCGCCAGTAATGGCTGCCGCAATCATATAGGTTCCCGCTTCAACCCGGTCGGGGATAACATGATGCTCTACACCCCGCAGCTGCTCTACACCCTCGATGCGAATGATACCAGTCCCCGCACCGCGGACTTTGGCTCCCATTGCATTAAGGAAATTAGCAAGATCAACGATTTCCGGTTCTTTAGCTGCATTTTCAATTATTGTTGTACCTGTTGCAGTTGTAGCTGCCATCATAATATTCTCAGTTGCGCCAACACTTGCAATGTCCAAATAAATTCTTGCCCCACGTAGCTTACCCACTACGCTTGCTTCAATGGTGCCTTGACCGAATCCAATCTCCGCTCCCATTGCTTCAAACCCTTTTAAATGCTGGTCAATAGGACGTGTTCCAATTGCACAGCCGCCTGGAAGAGAAATTCTAACCTTGCCAAGACGAGCCAACAACGGTCCCATTACCAAGAACGATGCCCGCATCTTCCTTACCAACTCATAAGGTGCTTCGCATGAAGTTAGCGTTTCAGCTTGTAACCGGACACTTCCGTCACTTTGCTGCGCGTAAACCCCCAAAGCCGCGAGCACTTGCAGTATGTTCTTAACATCATCCAGAGCTGGAACATCATGAATGACACTGGATCCTTCTTCCGCTAACAAAGCAGCGGCGAGGATCGGAAGGACAGAATTTTTAGCGCCATGCACGCGAACTGTTCCCGATAGGGTACGTCCGCCGCGGACGATGATTTTGCTCATGGGTGGTTCCCTCCGCGCGTTATAGATTCATTCCGAAGGTAATGGCAACGTACCATCCCCCGAAAAACCCAAATTTTATCATACCACTACAGTCATCATTGGCACAAGCGGCATTTTCTGGGGTATAACCTTCTTTTCGACTTGTTTCGCCATATTAGTGTTTGATTACTCGGCTTTGAATATTATTACCCAATGTGATCATTCCGTCGCATCTTTATAATAAATTTTCATCACCCGTTACTGAATAACCATTTTAACATACCGACCCAAGTCCAGTAATCTAGAACGAAACGTGCGGTTAAATGTCCAAGAACAATCGCTATAATTAACTGAAGTAGCCGAGCTCTCGGGCTTCTTGGCTGTCGTAATATTTTATCAAAATTGACCTCTTGCAATACAATCCAAGCGACCACTACACAACCTAACGTAACGAAAATCGAAAACAAACCATTCCATCCAGTTAAAGCAAACAACCCCGTGTCGTCACCCAAATCTAACATCCTCCCGCTTTACACTTCCAACAGCTTAACTTTGAGCCCGTAAAAATGATTTCGGTCGTACGGAGCGCCCGTTACTTTCACATAATACGTACCTGGCAACAACACTTTTTCACCCAGTAGTGTTTTCTGTCCTTCTTTATTGTTCCATTTGTCTAGGGTTTGCAGCTTTTTATTACGCAATTCAACGTTTATTGCCATGTCTTTAGGTATTGGATCAATCGAAAGCCTTACAATCTGTTTCTTGGTGAGAACAATCCGGTACCAGTCCTGATCTTTATCCGTATTTATTAATGCGTTATAAGCTTTATCGGGCAAAAGCGGAGTTGCCGTTAACGGACTATCATTAGGCTCGAACAGATCTTCCTTTTCGGTAATATATTCCATATTGACGGTATATGTCCCGATTACTGGCTCAGGGTTCGCGGATACCGCATTGGAAATTCTAAAATAATATTTACCGGCCTTCGCTTGCTTCAGAACCCACTGCTCAGTTCCGCCATCACCATGCTCATCAATGATTGTCGCCGTACCACCCGCCGCTTGCACCCACAGCTCAGGATCGATTCTAGTCGTATCAGTTGAAACCTTCAATTTAAGAATTCCTGGTTTAGGTAGCGTAACCGACACCCAATCCACATCACCACGTTTGTGAAAGTTTCCCGTCCATTGCTGGCTCCGGGGAGGTAGCGTAAATGCAGATGCAGCGCTATCGTTCGGCTCCTTAGAATCAGGGCTCATAACAAACTGTGAAACCAGTCGATAACTACCTGTGTCCCCTATTCCTTCTTCAGGAGGTTGGGCTAGCAACCAGTAACGCCCCTTCTTTACTTCCCATTGCTTAATAACACCTTTAGTAATAATCGGACCTGATTTCGGTTCAATTATTTTGTCTGCGCTATATAGAGATAGTCTGGATGGGTTGCCCGATATACTAAAAACACCATCATACGGAGCCTCGACGACGTACCAATACTTACCACTTGGTGTTCCCCAATCCCCTATAATCTCTTTACCTAGAGGAAACGTACTTGCCTTACCACGACTATCGTTGGGTCCACGCCAATCAATTGTAGAATCAGCTTGAACAGCTTTGTTCGCTGACAGAAAGCCATAACCTATATTTATGTTCCAGGATTTCACACCCTTGTTTAGAGCGGTTCGCCTAATGACCTCCCGTACCTCAACAGGACTCCATTCCGTATGTATAGCTTTTACTAAAGCTGCAGTAGCAGCTACCTGAGGCGCCCCCATTGAGGTGCCCTCCATTTCAATAATCCTGCCACCTATAGCTATCGTTTGTATCCTCCATGAAGCACTAACGTCATTTTCTGAGCCTGATGTGGATTGAGGAGTTGGCTTGGTGCCTTCAGACCCTGCAACAGCTAGCACAGTTGGATAGGCAGCCGGGTATTGGACCGCGGCTCTATTACCAAACACCGCTGCATCGTTACCACTAGCAGCGATAAGCAGAACCCCTTTATTCTCAGCATAAGCTACAGCATCTCGTAAGCTGGGAGCATCACGTCTTAATCCTAGCGATAACACGATAATGTCAGCATCCTGATCCACGGCATAACGGATTCCTTTAGTTAGCTTGTCTTCATCGCCTAACCCAAATTGATCCAACGCTTTAATCGGTAAAATTTTCCCTTTCCAGCGACCTTGGCTGGGTGAGGCTTCTCCTGCTTTCGCCACAGCTGCTATAACACCTGCTACTGCAGTCCCATGACCATTATCGTCCTGCGCCGATTTATTCCCGTTAATCAGATTTTTACCTTCAAGCAAATATGGTTTTAATTCCGGATTAGTATAATCTACACCCGTATCTATAATCGCAATCGTAGACAATACATCACTGTTTATCATCGCCCAAGCTTCTGGAATACCAATTTCCTTAAGAAATTCAGGAGCAGGTGGGCCAATTAGAGCAGACAGACTTGTTGGTGCTGGTTCTATAGCTTGGGTATAGAGCGCAAGCCTCACCTCAGAAGTAATAGGTACATTCGGCTTTATCAACTCAGTTGCCGGCGTTCCTAAAGAGGCTAGCAGCACAGTAGCTGCACACAATACAGTCGATAAAGCTTTGGTATAACTTATTTTAACCACACCTTTAACTCAGCAAGTATAAATTATAGTATATAAACCTTCTATTTTCGACACCGATTCCCTGCTTAACTCATAAAATTCGGTTTATTAGTCATCTTTCGTCACATTATGGTGTTTTTTAGAGCCTGCCCGTTCTGGTTTATTGAGTAAAATGAATTGGCTTGCGGGCACCTGGACTGAATTGTGCGGCATCTCCGACTAATTCGAACATGGCTGGGTGTAGCTACTGTTAGTTACGCGGCATCTCCGACTAATTCGATCATGGCTGGGTGCAGAAATGGTTAGTTACGCGGCATCTCCGACTAATTCGCACGTTGCGAGGTGCTGAGTTGGTTAGTTATGCGGCATCTCCGACTAATTCGTGCGTGGCAGAGGGCAGAGATGGTTAGTTAAGCTGCGACTCCTACTAATTCGAACATGGCAGGGTGTAGAGACTGTTAGTTACGCGGCATCTCCGACTAATTCGTGCATGGCATGGGCAGAGATGGTTAGTTATGCGGCAACTCCGACTTATTCGAACATGGCAAGGGGCAGAGATGGTTAGTTACGCGGCATCTCCGACTAATTCGAACATGGCTGGGTGCAAAGATGGTTAGTTATGCGGCAACTCCGACTAATTCGAACGTTGCGAGATGCAGAGATGGTTAGTTACGCGGCATCTCCGACTAATTCGAACATGGCTGGGTGCAAAGATGGTTAGTTATGCGGCAACTCCGACTAATTCGAACGTTGCGAGATGCAGAGATGGTTAGTTAAGCTGCAACTCCGACTAATTCGAACGTTGCAGGGTGCAGATTTGGTTAGTTATGCGGCGACTCCGACTTATTCGAACATGGCTCGGTGCGGAGATGGTTAGTTAAGCGGTGGCTACGACTAATTCGAGCTTCGTGAGACAGAGTTAACGCGGAGGCCAACCATTAGCAAAAAGAGCAGACTCAAGTCAATGGACTTGAAGCTGCTCACAGAAACATTGCCCTCTATCTCCCTAAGAATAAATCCGTCGAGATCGAGAATATTTGATTAATTCCGTCTAAAATCGGAACAGGTAGGAAGCCTAACAATAAAGTTACGATCGTACATATCCAAATGGTTATGGCCGCCGGAACAGTTAGCTTTAATCCAGAATCACTTTCTCCGCTTCTCATGTACATTTGACGGATAAATGTGAAATATACCGCATAGGAAATCACTGTTGTAATAAGCAATATAGCTCCAAGCCAGTATGTGTGCGTCTGAATCGTTCCGAATAAAATGAACAGCTTTCCGAAAAATCCTCCCGTAATCGGCAATCCAGCAAGTGAACAGAGTAGTACTGTCATTGCTCCCGCAGTCCACGGTGCTCGATGGTACAATCCAGCAAAGCTAGACAAGGTCTCATTACCGGAGCCCCTAGAGACTACCGTTAGCACTGCGAATGCTCCGATGTTCATAAAGGCATAGGCAATAAAGAAATAAAGAAATTCGGAAAAGAATGATAAATGAAGCTGTGTCAGAGGTAATGCTAGTGGTGTAAGCAGTATCCCTGCGTTCGCCACTCCCGATAAGGCTAGGAGCCTCTTCACGTTCCGTTGCTTTAAAGCTCCTATCGTACCCACGATCATGGCTGCCGCAGCAATGACGGCTATGCCCGTGAAAATATCTTTTTGCATAATACCTTCGGTACCTGATGTGAAGAAAGCCGAATTCATGAATATGCGGTATAGCATGGCGAACGCCGCACCTTTGGCAACGACAGCTAGAAATGATGTCACAGGTGTTGGAGCACCTTGGTAGACATCCGCTGCCCATGCGTGAAAAGGCGCTAAAGCAAGCTTAATGGCGAAGCCCGCTAGCATTAGGAAAAAGCTAATGTAAAGTAAGGCTTCATAATTCTCTATTGCAGAGTCAATTCCTTGAACAATCAGCAGTAAATTAGTCCCCCCGGTAACACCGTAAAGAAAGGACATTCCATAAAGGATGAAGGCCGAAGCTACGCCACCAGTTATGACATACTTAAACGCCGCTTCGCTAGAGAGACGGCTTCTTTTACGAGACGCGACTAGTACATAAGAAGTAATGCTTAGTAGCTCTAGTCCGACAAACATGGTAATGAGATCTCCGGAAGAGGACATAACCATTGCACCCAATACGGCGGGTAGAATCAGATAATAAAGCTCTCCCTTAATGGGTACTTCTTGGTCTTTCACTGTACCAAGTGATGAAAACACAATAAATGCCGATGCTCCAAGGAACACTAATTTCAATAAATTGCCGAAGTCATCTATTCGATAGCTTCCTGCAAGTAGGTTATAAGCTCCCGGCGCACTATCCGTCACCGCCCCATTGCTCAAAGAAGTCATAAGAGCGACAACAAATCCTGCGGCAATAAGCAAGCCACCTAGCGTAAGCCATCCAATTATGTCGCGATTAATACGCTTTGGGAGGAACAGATCAACTAGAGCTAGCAAAATGGCTGAAATAGATAACACGATTTCAGGGGCAACATACCATGTATCGCTCCACGTTAAAGTTGGCAAAGCAACCATGTTATCCCCCCATCCTCGTTTGAATTTGTTCAAGCACGCTCGTAAATCCATGCTGCATTAGATCCGTTAGTATGGATGGGTAAACTCCAAACAGAACAATAAGTGATGCCAGGGTAATCATCGGAAAAGCTTCGATGAAGCGTGCATCCTTCATCCCCTCGAACTTATCCGGCATCGGGCCGTACGTAATGTTCAGTATGCTTCTCAGGACATATATTGCCGCGAATAATATACCTAAGACTCCGATTGCCGTTAAAATTTTCATTGAACCGAACAATCCAAGGAACGACAGAAATTCGCCTATAAACCCTGACAATCCCGGCAAGCCAAGTGAAGCTAAGCCAGCCAACAGAAGAATACCCGACATAAAAGGAACCGCCTTAGCGAGTCCGCCGAGCTCATCTAGCCGTGTAGTGTTTGTTCTTTCATACAAGCTGCCTACGATAAGGAATAATAATGCTGAAATTAGACCATGCGAGACGGATTGGTAGATAGCGCCTTGTAACCCAACCTCCTCTAGCGATGCGATCCCTAGAAGCACAATTCCCATGTGGCTAATGCTCGAATATGCGAGAACGAGCTTGAACTCTTTTTGCACACAAGCAAGAATCGCCCCGTACAAAATATTAATTACCCCTAGTACTGCGAGCACAGATGACCACGATTGCAGCTGCTCAGGGAATAAAAATACGGCAAATCTAATGAGACCATACACACCCATTTTCAACAAAATACCGGAATGGATCATAACGATAGCTGGCGGAGCTTCCGTATGCACCCGTAACATCCAAGTATGGAATGGGAAAATAGGAACCTTAATGCCAAAAGCAACAAGCAGAAGGATGAAAGCCGCCCACTTCATATTATCCGAAAGCAAAATCCCTAATTGACTAGCAATATCCATATTGGCGCTTTGACCTGACAGGTTACTGAGTAGGACATCGTAATTACCGCTAAACAGCAGGCTATAACCATTAGTCCCTTCAACTGCACTAAATCCTAGCGAAGAAATGAGGATGAGGAAGGACAACAGCATAGCGGCAGATCCGAGCCCGTTGTAGATAAGAAAACGAGTTGCTGCTTTTTCCCGTCCAAAGTACCCCCAAATGCCAATTAAGAAAAACATCGGAATAAGCGTAACCTCGAAAAAGATAAAAAACAGAATGAGGTCGCGAGCTAGAAACACACCGTATATTCCCGTCAATAACAAGAGAAACAAAAAGTAGTACGTTTTCCACCGCTTACGAACATGTACAGAGGCCAGTACTGCCATGGTGGACACAATACCCGTTAGAAACAGCAGTGGCAATGATATTCCATCTACGGCTAAGTGATAATCAAATCCGAGCTTTAGGGAAGCAACTACTTCATGATTAAATCCTTCTTTGTTCAATGGGATAGCTAGCCATGTGGATTGCTCTGTATAGATGCCACCGCCCACTGAAGGCTCATACGAGATAAATAGCCACAAAACTAGAGCAAGAGGAATCAATGTAAATAGGATTGCCGTTATACGGAGCCAGTTTGTGCGAGAGCTTGGTAAAAGTAGGACAATAAGTGCGCCGATAAGCGGTATAAGTACGATAAGGGACAATACCGGTAGGTTCTCCAGCATTACCAGAACCTCCTTCCGGCGATCGCAAGAAGCACAATGACAAGACCGATGAGTGCCGTGAGTGCGTAAGCTTGAACCTGCCCATTTTGCAGCCTAGTGTTAAGTCGACCAAGCGCCGAGACTGAATAGCCCGACAACCGCACAGCACCATCAACAATATATTCGTCGAAAAACTCTAAAGCTTTGCCAAGCCCCTGCAACGGTTTAACGAATACGAAATGATAGAGCTCATCGATATAATATTTACGTTCAAGTAAAGTAACTAGCCCTGGGAATCTTGACGAAACACTGTCTCGACGAATCGTTCCTTTTATATACGTGAGCCAGCCAATATAAAGCCCAAGCAAGCCGACAGCTGAGGATATGACCATCACCACGCCGCTGACAGAATGCTCCTCCTTACCCCCTAATAACCAGTGACCGAACCAGCCGTTGAATGGAGTTTCTATGAATCCCGCAACCACTGCCAAAACTGCCAAGACAATTAACGGAATCGTCATGACCGATGATGACTCCTTAGCTTGCTGACCTTCACGTGGCTTGCCTAAGAATACAAGGAAGAACAGTCTCGCCATGTATAGAGCAGTGAAAAAGGCCGCAACCACACCTACAATGAATAGAATAGGTTGTTTATCGAAGGCGGCAGTTAGGATAGCATCCTTAGACCAGAAGCCTGAGAACGGTGGAATTCCCGAAAGCGCCAAAGCACCAATTCCGAACGTCCACGCTGTGATTTTCATTTTGCTGCCCAATCCGCCCATTTCGCGAATATCCTGTGTATGTACACTATGAATTACACTTCCTGCTCCTAAGAAGAGCAATGCTTTGAAGAAGGCATGAGTAAGCAGATGAAACATAGCACCTGTTACAGAACCAACACCTAGGGCTAACATCATGTAACCCAATTGACTTACGGTTGAGTAGGCAAGAATTCTCTTAATGTCGTTTTGTACGAGTCCTATTGTTGCCGCAAATATTGCCGTAAAGGCACCTACAATTGCGACTGTGTTCATAGCAACCTCAGAAGCATGGAAAATATCAAATGTCCGCACAACGAGGAATACTCCAGCTGCAACCATTGTCGCCGCATGAATCAATGCACTGATAGGTGTAGGACCCTCCATGGCATCAGGTAGCCAGACATGCAACGGAAACTGACCCGATTTACCTATTGCCCCTAAGAAAATAAGAAGAGCGATAAGAGTCGTAATACCAGTTGCTATTGTGCCAGTCTGTGTATCAAACACATTATGAATAGTCGTGAAGTCTAGCGCGTGACCTGGCATGTACCAGAATAACAGAAGGATGGCAATTAATAGTCCCAAATCCCCAATACGCGTTACAATGAAAGCCTTCTTAGCAGCTGCCTTTGCCGCAGGCTTCTGGTACCAGAAACCGACAAGCAGGAAGGAGCATACCCCCACCAGCTCCCAGAACATATAGAACGTGAGCAGATTGTCGGATAGCACTAATCCAAGCATTGAGCTTGTAAACAACGCCACATAAGCGAAAAAGGTCGATATCCGCTCATCATTCTTCATATATCCCTGCGAGTATAAATTGACTAGAAACCCAACCAGTGTAACGATAACAAGCATTAGCGCTGTCACATTCGTAACCTCGAAGCCTGCTCCCAGCTTTAGATTTCCGATATGTAACCAATCAATCTGCTTACTATAATCCGGCGCATTGCTCGATAGTCGTTCGATAGCAATGCAGATGGATAATACTAAGGAAATGAATGTTGCCCCTGTTCCGATCCAGGCTCCGGTCTTCTTCAAGCCTTTGCCCATCGCTGTTAGTACTGCAAAAGCAGCAAGCGGAAACACCGGAACGAGCCAAGCATGCTCGGCAAAGAAGGTGCTCATAGAAGTTTACCCCCTCAACTCGTCGAATTCGTCCACGTTCACCGTTGCGCGGCTACGATAAAACACAATCAAGACCGCTATGCCAACTGCCGCTTCAGCCGCAGCGACTGCTATTGTGAACAAGGAGAAGATTTGCCCTGAAAGTGAAGGATTGACCCCGTATTTGGAAAAGGCGATCAAGTTGAGGTTAGCCGCATTGAGCATAAGCTCGATCGATAATAGGACGACTATCGCATTTCGCTTCGTCAGAACACCATAAAGTCCAATGCAGAATAATACGGCTGCAAGTGTTAAGTAAGAGGACAGCATACTCATTGCGGGTCCTCCTCCTCTCTTTTCGCTAGGGCAACCGCACCAATGAATGCAACCGTTAGCAGTACTGAAACCAGTTCAAAAGGAATCGCATATTGTGTGAAAAGCTGCATCCCAATCTCACGAGTATTATCATCCGTGAAAGGAGCAGATTCTGCTGGGAAATTCGCATTTCTAATGCCGTAGAAAATAATACCAAACAGACAGAGACAACCGATAGCAGCCAGTGTTTCTAATAAAGGCCGTCGCGGCTCGAGACCTTCACTGTCATGCTTAGTCATCATTATGCCAAAAATCATAAGAATCGTAATGGCCCCCACATACAGGAGCACTTGCACGAATGCGAGAAACTCTGCCTCTAGAAGAATATAAAGTCCTGCTATCGCAATAAAAGTAAATGCTAATGAAAGAGCCGTATGGACAACTTTAGTAAAATTAATAGCCATTACAGCCCCTACAATTGCGCAAACGGCCAATAAAAAGAAAGCCACGAACTCGCCTGTAAAATCAACATTAAAGTTTAACACCTTTTATTTAGCGCCTCCCTTCGGAGAGCCAATGTTATTGTTATCTTCACGAATGTTCTTGTTGTTCTCATAAAGCCATTCTTTGTCCTTGTAGAGATCGTCGCGGCTTAGAACAGCGAGCTCGAAGTTGTTAGTCATAACGATAGCTTCCGTAGGACAAACCTCCGTACACAAATCGCATAGGATACAAATCTCGAAATTAATATCGAATGTATCAATGACCTTGCCCTTCTTCTCCGGATCCGGATTGGCTTTACCTGTCAGTGTGATACAATCTGTCGGGCATATTCGCGCACATTGGTTGCAGACGATACATTTGTCCGGCTCGAAATACTGAATCCCCCGAAAACGGTCCGGCATTTGGATCGGAACGTCGGGATATTTCAGCGTCACCTTCTTGGTACCCATCGTTTTCAGTGTTACGCCGAGCCCTTTGAGCATTCCTTTCATGGCGTCAGCCCCCCTATCCGATCAGTTCTATGCCTAAAGCCGTTAAGAAAATATTAAGTATAGCCAGTGGCAGTAATACTTTCCATGCCAGTCCCATCAATTGATCGACGCGAAGACGTGGGAAGGTCGCTCGAATCCAGAACAAGCTAAACACAATAATTGCAAATTTCAAGAAGAACCATATGATCCCTGGTACAAAATCAAGCTGCGGAATAGGTGGATTCCAACCGCCAAGAAACAGTATTGTTGTAAGACAAGCAATAGCGTACACGTAAATGTACTCCGTCAGCATGAAAAATGCGAACCGGAAGCCGCTGTATTCGACATGATAACCCGCAACTAGTTCCGACTCAGCCTCCGGCAAGTCAAACGGTGTGCGATTAAGCTCCGACACTGCAGCAATTAAGAAGATCCCAAAGCCAAGGATTTGGGGTATGAAGTTCCAATGCCAGAAGTATCCGCTCTGTGAAATTACTATATCCCTAAGATTTAAGCTCCCGGACATCATTACAACGCCAACGACTGACATGACCAGCGGAACCTCATAGCTGATCATCTGCGCCGCAGAACGCATTCCGCCCAGTAAGGAATACTTATTATTCGATGCCCATCCTGCAACTACAATAGCAATTGTCGTTATTCCAGAAAGTGCGATGTAATAAAGAAAGCCAACATTTAAGTCCGCGAACTGTAAGTCTAACCCATAAGGAATAAAAGCGAGAACAGCAAACGAGGGTACAAATGCTAAGACTGGAGCAAGGATGAATAAGCCCCTGTCTGCTTTCTTCGGAATCGTGTCCTCTTTGAACAGCAGCTTAGCAACATCCGCAACGGATTGCAGCAAGCCCAACGGGCCTGTGCGGTTAGGTCCTTGGCGGTATTGCATCCAGCCAATGAATTTGCGTTCGAAGTAAATCGCATACGTAACGAAAAAGATAACGAATGCGAGCACTCCGATCGCCGCAGCTACGAAGATACCCGCCGTCCCCCAGCTGAGGGGCTGATCCCAGAAGTGCTGCATTAGCAGTCTACCTCCCCGAGCACGATATCGATTCCACCTAGAATCGTAACCAGGTTTGTCATGCTTTCTCCTACGAGTAGCTTGGGCAAGATTTGAAGATTAACGAAAGATGGCCGTCTGAATTTCAAGCGGAAGGGCTCTGCTTTTCCCTTAGAAACAATATGACAACCAATTTCCCCACGCGGTGACTCAATTCTTACATAGATTTCTCCTGCTGGTGGCCGGATGACGCGAGGTACCTTCCCCATCGTATCGCCTTCCCCGGGAAATTGCTCTATTGCTTGCTCAAGAATTCGTAAGCTCTGAACGATTTCTTCCATTCGAACCTCATATCGATCGAAGCAATCTCCGTTTTTCCCGACCGGAACGTCAAAGTCAAAACGATCGTACAGGCTGTATGGTTCAGCTTTACGCAAATCCCATTTCACACCCGTACAACGTAGATTGGCTCCAGACAAACCATAATCGATTGCTGTCTTCGCATCATATTGTCCGATGCCTTTAATTCGGGAAAGAAATATTTCATTGCCGCTTACTAGATTATGATACTCGTCGAGTCGGTTGTACATATCTTTGACCAGGATTTTTACTTTAGCGATCCAACCTTCTGGAGCGTCCCACTTCACTCCACCGACTCTCATATAGTTATAAGTGAGTCTAGCGCCGCACAGCTCATTGAATAACTGTAAAATTCTTTCTCTATCGCTGAATGCGTATAGAAAAGGACTCATCGCTCCAATGTCTAGCAAATATGTTCCCCACCAAACCAAATGACTGGCAACCCGTTGCATCTCCATAACAATAAGGCGCATAAATTCCGCACGCTCAGGAATTTCTAGCCCCATCATTTTCTCCACCGCATGGCAGAGAACGTAATTGTTAGTCATAGCAGATACATAATCCATACGATCGGTATACGGGATGATTTGCGTGAAATTCAAGTTTTCCGCGAGCTTCTCCGTACCTCGATGCAAGTACCCCATAACAGGAGTAGCTTCAGTAATGACTTCCCCGTCCAATTTGACAATAATCCGAAATACTCCGTGTGTGCTTGGATGCTGTGGACCAACGTTGAGCAGCAGCTCTTCTGTACGAATCACGCGTGCTTACACCTCCGGGTCAAGCGGAACGTAGTCTTTGCGAAGCGGATGACCGATCCAATCGTCGGGCATCATAATACGTCTAAGGTCTGGATGCCCTGGAAAATCCACGCCGAGCAAATCATAGATTTCTCGTTCGTTCCAGTTGGCCGTCTCCCATATCGGCGTAACCGATGGGATTGAAGGCTGATCACGATTAGTACGAACTTTGATACAGTACCCACTCCGATTATCCATGTTGAGTGGATAATAAACGACTTCCAGGTGCGTTTCATAATCTACGCCAGATACATTACGTAAATAATTGCAGCTTAATTCAACGTGGTTACGGAATAAATGCGCAGCGTCTAGCCAATATTCGTTTTTCAGCACTATAGTTGGAAGATGGTCGTTAGGCTCATTAATATAAGCTTCCTCAACAGCTTCTTCCGATAAGCTTTCTCTTAGGAGAGCAACTACTCGGTCAAGTAGCGGTTGATTATGAGATGGGGGCTTTACAGGTTGCTCCTCCTGATTACCCTCTCCCTCTGCTGCAGTCTTGCTTGCTACGCGCCCGTCGGTACCCGCCTGAGCGGCTTGAGCGGCAGCTTGAGCTGCTGCAACCTTAGCAGCCTCACGTGCTTCTAGGGTAGCTTTGCGGCGAGCAGCCTTCTCTTCATCAGTCTCTACTCGACGAGCTGGTGGGGCGGTAGCCTCCTCCGCTGGTGGAGGCTGTGTAACCACCTCTTCGGCTTTCTTTTCCCCGTCCGGTTCTGGGGAGCTGGCCGCAGTTGGGACCTCTTCCGGCTCGCGATTATTTTCCTCGCTCATCAGCCGGTCACCTGCTTCCCTGTCTTGGCTTCATAACGAATTTTCGCTTGAAGCTTGTTAATTCCATAGATTAGAGCTGCAGGATTGGGCGGGCAGCCCGGGATATACACATCGACAGGAACAATCTGATCGACGCCTTTAATAACAGAATAAGATTTAACATAAGGACCACCAGCTGTTGCGCACGATCCCATGGCGATAACCCATTTTGGTTCCGGCATCTGGTCGTACAGTCGCTTTAGCAGTGGCCCCATTTTCTTCGTCACCGTGCCTGAAACGATCATTACATCTGATTGGCGGGGAGATGTTCGGAACATAACCCCAAAACGGTCTAAGTCGTAGTGAGCCCCACCTGCAGCCATCATCTCGATTGCACAGCATGCCAAGCCGAAGGTCATTGGCCATAGTGAGTTACTTCGGGCCCAGGCTTTCAATTGATCCACTGTACCAAAGAATACGTTGCGCTCCACTTCTTTACGATCTTCCGGCGACACTTTCGTTAAATCGAATTCCATTTCAGCACCTTCTTCTTCCAGGCATAGACAAGCCCGATTAGCAATAATCCAGCAAAGATCAACATTTCCACCAAAGCAAAAAGACCTAGCTGCTTATACGCTACGGCCCACGGGTAAAGAAAGACTGTTTCTACATCAAACACAACGAACATCAGCGCATACAAATAATATCGTACGTTAAAGCGGATCTGGCTGTCTCCCACCGGATCGTTACCGCTCTCATACGTGGTTTGCTTTTCCTGCGTCGGTTTATTGGGCCGCAGCAAGGAGCCTAACCACAATACAAAAATCGGAAACGCGATACCTAAAATGAGGAAGACGGTAACTATGACGTATGAATTGATGTATTTCTCCACCTTCAACGCCTCCGCAAACAGGTAAATTTACCTTGTAATTATAACAAATGCTCCCAGTCACGTCCATGTAAAAAAGCGTTTTCATTGGAAATTGATTGGAATTGCAATTTAATTCAAAATTCTTATTTTAAAATTAAAGGAGCTGCTCCTTAGGCTAGCTTATACCTAAAGAAACAGCTCCTTACTATACGCCTATCTGACACTCTTAGCCTAGCGTTGATTTTAGCATCCATATTTGTTTCTGAAGCTCTTCGATTTGGCCTGTTAGAATATCTGCTGTCGCCGCATCATTCGCTTTTTCTTCAGCAATAACAGCCGTTTCCTCCAAGCCTTTAACCAGCTGCTGTAAGTCGGCTATTGTTGCTGAAAGCATATCATTCTCGGAGTTTGCTTTATCAGCTTCCTTAATCGTGGCCAGCGATAAAAATTCCTTCATTGTGGATACTGGACTGCCTTCGATTGCAAGTATCCGTTCCGCAAGCTCGTCAAGCTTTAAGGCAGCTAGCTCGTACAGCTCTTCAAATTTAACATGCAGCACGGGAAAATGTGGCCCCTTCACATACCAATGAAAGTGGTGAAGCTTAATGTAAAGAACCGACCAATTAGACAATTGCACATTCAGTGAGTCATTCAGTTTACTCATAAGTATCCCTCCAGTATTCACTTATCCTTATCTCTTTTAACTTACCCCTGGGGGCTCCAAAAGAATCAGTGCTTGAAGAAGTCATGCTTGACCAGAACTGAAAACAAGCGTAAATAACAGCCCATTTATGTTAAGCCATGATGAACGGGTTCTCCGCTAACATTTAGAAGCTGTAACGAATCGTACTCGGCACCTTATTACGGCTGAACGTAAGGATTGGCGACCCATAGTGAACGCTCTGGACCTCTGTCAAGTAAGTAGACACTCATTAAGCGTAATTAGTTCATATTGCTATAGTACATGGCTTCGAACTTTACAGGTGATACGTAGTCTAGTGAACCATGGATTCTCTTACGGTTATAAAAGAGCTCAATGTACTCAAACATCTTTTGTTGTGCCTGCACCTTGGTCCGAAACTTCGTACAGTAAATAAACTCCTTCTTCAGCACGCTGTGGAAAGATTCGATGCAGGCATTATCATAACAATTTCCTTTGCGGCTCATGCTTGCTGTCATACCATATTGCTTAAGTTTTTCACGATATTCCTCAGAGGCATATTGCGACCCTCGATCGGAATGGTGTATCAGTCCTTCCGGTGGATTGTGGGATTCATAAGCCTGATCCAGTGCTGCGAGTACCAAATCTGTCGTCATTCGGCTTGCGAGCTTCCAGCCTACAATCTTCCGTGTATACAAATCTAAGACGCTAGCAAGGTACAATCGACCCTCTCGGCACGGGATATACGTAATGTCAGTCACCCAAATCTTGTTGGGTGCGGTTGTCTTAAAATTCTGATTCAATACGTTTGGTGCAATAGGCTGATCATGATTAGAGTCGGTGGTGGTCACCCGGAATTTCTTAGATACACAGGAGCGCAAACCATTCTCTTTCATGAGTTTTCCCACTCTTCGTTCCGATACGATCCACCCGTCGTTTCGGAGAAGTTTTGTGATCTTAGGACTGCCATACCTATTAGTAGAATCGATGAAATGCCATGTGATAAGCCGAATTAGCTCTCTGCGGCGCTTCTGATAATTGCTTACGACGGCTTTCTCTTGAATCCACTTGTAGTAACCGCTCCGGGATACAGCAAGTACTTCACACATCTTCTCCATTCGAAAATTGGAGCGATTCTCTTCAATGAATTGGAACCTTAGTTCCTTTCTTTGCTGAAGATGTGCATGGCCTTTTTTAAGATCGCGATTTCTTCTTTCAGATCCTCAATTTCGAGTTCTTGATCGTGGATCTGTTTATCTTTTTGACGGATCGCCTCCCGATCTAACAGAGGTTCATTCTCAAACTTACGGTGTGTGGACATCCAACGCTGTAGCGTCCCTGCTGGAATGCTTAACTCCTCCGCGATCTGCGGTATTGTCTTTGTCTGCTCCTGGATGTACCTGACCGTCTGCTCTTTAAACTCATCCGTAAACCTTTGTCTGATCTCTCCCACGCCGGACACCTCTTCTCTTTGTTATTTATTATCTGCATACGCTTATGAGGTGTCCACTTATTATTCTAAATCTACTCCGTACCTTATTTCGGCTGAAAGTCTGAATTGGCGGCTCATAGTGAACGCTCCGTACCTTATTTCGGCTAAAAGTCTGCACTGGCGACCCATAGTGAACACTCCGTACCTTATTTCGGCTGAAAGTCTGAATTGGCGACCCATAGTGAACGTTCCGTACCTTATTTCGGCTGAAAGTCTGAATTGGCGACTCATAGTGAACGCTCCGTACCTTATTCCGGCTGAAGGTCTGGACTGGCGGCTCATTGTGAACGCTCCGTACCTTATTTCGGCTGAAAGTCTGAATTGGCGGCTCATTGTGAACGCTCCGTACCTTATTTCGGCTGAACGTGTGGATTAGCGGCTCATAGTGAACGCTCCGTACCTTATTTCGGCTGAACGTGTGGATTAGCGGCTCATTGTGAACGCTCCGTACCTTATTTCGGCTGAAAGTCTGGATTGGCGGCTCATTGTGAACGCTCGGAAGAAGTTGATTAACTGAGCAAAAAACTTTTCGTATATGCTCAGGATGGGAATCGGGTTGGCTGCTGTGTGCGGCACTCGGGATAGCGGTTGCGGAGGGATACTGCGTTCGGAGTGAGGTTGACGGCGGTGGGCGGTCTCGGGATACTATTTGCGAAGGATTATTGTACTCCGAATGCGTTCAACTGCTGTAATTTTATACTTTTCTGATCGTATTAAAAAAGCCCTTGTCCAGACCAAATTGATCTGAATAAGGGCTTTTTTCTACATATGGTACTTTTCGCCGAGAGATTCCAAACGGCTAATCGCACGTTGTAGTGCTAGCTCTGCGCGATGAGCATTAATATCATTCTGCTTCTGCGCAAGACGGCGTTCTGCGCGTTCTTTGGCTAAGCGGGCACGTGAGACATCAATGTCCGATCCAAGCTCAGCTGCTTCTGCAAGAATAACTACTTTATCTTTGCGCACTTCCATAAAACCACCGTGAACGGCGATGAACTCATTCTCATTACCGATCTTTGCTTTAACCGGAGCGACCTTCAATGGTGTTACCAATGGAATATGCTGTGGCATAATACCTAGCTCACCCGCAATACCTTTGACGACAACCATGTTCACGTCTTTCTCGTAAACCTTGCGCTCCGGAGTCACGATTTCTAACCGTAAGGTACTCATATCGTTTCCTCCAAACCGGCGGCTGATTAAACCGCAGCAGCGAGTGTCTTCGCTTTCTCGACGGCATCTTCAATGGAGCCAACATTATGGAATGCCGGTTCTGGAAGATCGTCATGCTTGCCTTCGAGGATTTCCTTAAAGCTACGAATCGTGTCTTTGATCGGAGCATATACGCCCGGAATACCATTGAACGCCTCGGCAACGTGTAGCGGCTGAGACAAGAACAATTGTACACGACGTGCACGGTGAACGACTTGCTTGTCTTCCTCAGACAGCTCATCCATACCGAGGATTGCGATAATATCTTGAAGCTCCTTGTAGCGCTGAAGCAGCTTCTTAACGCCTTGTGCAACAGCATAATGCTCATCGCCCACGATTTCTGGAGCCAGAATCCGTGAAGAGGAAGCAAGTGGATCAACCGCAGGGAAAATCCCCATCGCAGCGATGTTACGATCCAAGTTCGTTGTCGCATCAAGATGCGCGAACGCTGTAGCTGGAGCTGGATCTGTATAGTCATCGGCAGGAACGTAAATCGCCTGAATCGACGTTACAGAACCTTTCTTAGTTGAAGTAATCCGCTCTTGAAGCTGACCCATCTCAGTTGCCAATGTAGGCTGATAACCAACCGCAGAAGGCATACGGCCGAGCAATGCGGAAACCTCAGAGCCCGCTTGCGTGAACCGGAAGATGTTATCAACGAACAGAAGTACGTCACGGCCTTCTTGATCACGGAAATATTCCGCCATAGTCAGACCTGTTAGTGCTACACGCATACGTGCGCCCGGAGGCTCGTTCATTTGACCGAATACCATGGCCAATTTCGCGATTACACCGGATTCTGTCATTTCATGATACAAGTCGTTTCCTTCACGAGTACGCTCTCCTACACCGGCGAATACAGAAATACCGCCATGCTCGGAAGCGATGTTGTGAATAAGCTCTTGCATGAGGACAGTTTTACCTACGCCGGCACCGCCGAATAGACCAATCTTACCGCCCTTAGTATAAGGAGCAAGCAGATCAACGACTTTAATTCCCGTCTCAAGCATTTCTGTTTGAGTTGTGAGCTCTTCAAATGTCGGAGCCGCACGGTGAATCGGGTTAGCATGTGTACGATCTACTACACCCTTACCGTCGATTGAATCGCCCAATAC
Source organism: Cohnella abietis (assembly GCF_004295585.1). NCBI lineage: Bacteria > Bacillati > Bacillota > Bacilli > Caryophanales > Paenibacillaceae > Cohnella > Cohnella abietis. The sequence goes on from NZ_AP019400.1 coordinate 6,359,316, forward strand.
GTTAAATACGCGACCAAGCGTTGCAGGTCCAACAGGAACTGTGATAGGTACGCCAAGATCAGTAGCTTCCGTTCCTCTGACTAAACCATCAGTGGAGGACATTGCAACCGCACGTACAAGATTATCGCCAAGATGCGTTGCAACTTCAACCGTTAGGCTAATGTCGCGTCCGTTAGCGCTATCGGCTTTAGCTTCAATTTTAATCGCATTGAGAATGTCAGGCAGGTGACCGTGATCGAATTCGATATCGACAACCGGTCCCAGAATCTGAACAACGCGCCCTTTGCTCATGGATTTACCTCCTAAAGTGCAATTAGATCCTTACCCGTTAAGGCGACTTGATCCATCGTCACATATTTTATTGCTGTGCATTTGCTCCGCCGACGATTTCTGCGATTTCTTGTGTAATTGCCGCTTGCCGCGCACGGTTGTACGTGAGCGTAAGATCTGCAATCATCTTCGTCGCATTCTTCGTAGCGTTACCCATTGCTGTCATCCGTGCTCCGAACTCACTAGCTTTACCTTCAAGTACTGCGCTGAAAACGAGTGTCTCCGCATATTTCGGCAGAAGGACATTTAGAACTTCTTCCGAAGACGGCTCGTACTCGTATTCTGATTTGTCTGCGCTTGCCTGAATTTGGCCTAGTGGAAGTAGCCTCTTGAGTGTTGGTACCTGCGTAATCGCATTGAAAAACTCGTTATAAGCAAGATAGAGCTCATCGAAAGTTCCAGCTTCAAAGCCCTGAACAGCCTTTGCAGCAATCTCCTTAATATCCGAGAATTTCGGTGTGTCGGAAACTCCGGTTACTTCTTCAACTATCGTAATATTACGACGCTTGAAAAAATCGCGGCCTTTACGACCAATGACGAATACAGCATACTCATCAGCGGATTTATGATTTTCATTAATTGTAAGCAATACCTTGCGAAGGATGTTTGCGTTATAACCACCAGCGAGTCCGCGGTCAGATGTTATAACCAGATAAGCTGTTCTCTTAATTGGACGGCTTTGCAGCATTGGATGCTTGCTACCACCGGCACCAGAAGCGATGCTAGATACAACTTCCTTCATCTTGTCCGTATAAGGACGCGCGGCAAGTGCAGCCTCCTGAGACTTTCTCAGCTTAGCAGCTGCAACCATTTCCATCGCTTTAGTAATTTGCTTCGTATTCTGCTTACTCTTAATTGAGCGCTTAATCTCGCGCATACCTTTAGCCAATCGTTGTCACCACCTTATTGCCGGACTTTCCTAAGCAAGCCCGGCTCAAGCTAAATGTTACATTCCGAATAAAGCGGCCTGGCTTATACTTACGCCGTAACGGCAAAGCTCTTCTTAAATGCTGCAATTGCGTCTACTAAGGATTTGTCAGTTTCAGGTGTCAAATCTTTAGTATCACGAATGGAGCTGAAGATTTCTGGACGGTTCGCATCCACATAAGATAAGAATTCCGCTTCGAAACGACGAACGTCTTGAACAGGAATCGCATCTGTGTGACCTTTAGTCACGATGTACAAGGATACGACTTGGCGTTCAACCGAAAGAGGTTGGTTAACGCCTTGCTTAAGAATTTCAAGCGTACGGATACCACGATCCAGACGCGATTTCGTAACTTTATCGAGATCGGAGCCGAATTGTGCGAAGGCTGCTAGCTCACGATATTGTGCAAGGTCGGTTTTGAGCGTACCCGCAACCTTTTTCATTGCTTTGATTTGTGCGGAGCTACCTACCCGGGATACGGAGATACCAACGTTAACCGCTGGACGTTGACCGGAATAGAACAGATCAGCTTCAAGGAAGATTTGACCATCGGTAATGGAAATAACGTTGGTCGGAATATAAGCAGATACATCGCCCGCTTGCGTCTCGATGAATGGCAATGCAGTCATAGAACCGCCGCCTAATTCATCACTCAGCTTAGCTGCACGCTCTAACAGACGGGAGTGAAGATAGAACACGTCTCCTGGATAAGCTTCGCGGCCCGGAGGACGACGGAGCAACAAGGAAAGCTCACGATACGCAGATGCTTGCTTAGTTAAATCATCATAGATGATCAGAACGTGTTTACCGTTATACATGAATTCCTCGCCCATCGAACAGCCTGTATAAGGTGCGAGGTACAAGAGTGGAGCAGGCTCCGAAGCACCTGCAGTAACAACAATTGTATAATCAAGAGCGCCATGCTTACGAAGAGTTTCTACAACGCCACGAACAGTAGATTGCTTCTGTCCGATAGCAACGTAAATACAAATTACTCCGTTACCCTTTTGGTTAACGATTGTATCGATAGCAATCGTCGTTTTACCCGTTTGACGGTCACCGATGATGAGCTCCCGTTGGCCGCGACCGATTGGAATCATAGCATCGATAGCTTTAATACCCGTTTGCATTGGCTCGTGTACAGACTTCCGATCCATAACGCCTGGAGCCGGAGATTCAACTGGACGAGTTTTAGTCGTTTTAATCGGGCCATTACCATCAACAGGCTGACCAAGAGCGTTTACAACGCGTCCGAGCATAGCTTCGCCGACAGGAACTTCCATAATACGACCCGTTCTCTTTACTTGATCACCTTCACGAATACCTGTGAATGGACCCATGATGACGACACCAACATTATCTTCCTCAAGGTTGAGGGCCATGCCCACAACTCCATTAGAAAACTCAAGCAATTCACCGGCCATACATTTCTCCAAGCCATGAACCCGTGCGATTCCGTCTCCGACCTGGATGACGGTACCTACGTCAACGACTTGAATATCGGATTGATATTGCTCGATCTGTTGTTTAATCAATGTACTGATTTCTTCGGGCTTGATGCTCAATTCGTTCACCCCTGTCTCCATTGCTAACAAATGGTATTGTTATAATTAAATAGCTGCCGATTGCAGTGCTTTATCCAGACGTTCCAGCTTACCTTTAAGGCTTCCATCGTATAGCGTATCGCCAATACGTATAGTAAGCCCACCTAACAATTCAGGATTTACTGAGTTCGTCACCCGAATGGTCTTGCCAAGCAAGGCACCGAATTTTTCCGCTAATTTGGAATTCTCACTGTCAGTCATAGCCTGAGCAGTAATCACATGAGCGTCTGCGCGACCTAATACTTCACCCGCAACCTGCAGATAAGCGGTCAACACTGCAGACAATTCACCTTCACGTCCACGTTCAATCAGCAAGCTGACCAAGTTAAGGACGATTGGGGAAGCTTCTGCACCAAAGGCTTGAACAAGTGTTTGCTTCTTAATCTCAAAAGTAATGTTAGGTGCCGCAAGGAATGCGCGAAAATCGGCATTGCTTTCCACGACATCAACGATTAATTTTAGCTGAGTTTCTGTTTCCGCTACGAGTCCCTTTTGCTGTGCAAGCTGGAACAGCGCTTTGGCGTAACGCTTCGCTACTACCGTACCGCGGCTCATGACTTATTCCCTACGTCTTGCAAATATTTATCAACAAGCTGCTTCTGAGATTGCTCATCAACTTGTTTCTCGATAATTTTGGAAGCGATCTGGACGGACAAGCCGCTAACCTGTGCTTTCAACGATGCAATTGCATTGTTTTTCTCAGCTTCGATGTCACGAAGCGCATCCTCTTTAAGTCGAGTAGACTCGTTCTGTGCAGCTTTAATAATTTCATCAGCTTGTCTAGATCCCATGGACTTCGATTGCTCAACGATTTCAAAAGCTTCCTTGCGAGCTTGCTGAAGAGCTTGCTTCTGCTCTTCGATATATTGATCCGCTTCTGTCCGATTTTTCTCAGCACTGTTCATTTGCTCCAGAACCATCTGGCGACGCTTCTCCATAATGTCAAACAACGGTTTGAATGCATAACGTTGCAGCAGGAGGAACAATATCACGAAAGCAACCAATTGGACGAAAAAGTTGCTCCACACAATACTTTCTAACACGGACCTTCACTCCCTTCACACAGCTGTTCTTGGCTTTCATTTCTACATGCCTTGCAAAACGAAGGCGTGGAGGCAAAATGGCACTCCCCGCCTAATTCATAATCTACTCAGCTTGACCCATCAAGATAAACGCAAGAACTAGAGAGATGATCGGCAATGCCTCAACGAGACCAACACCGATGAATGCAGTCGTTTGCAAAGAACCACGAAGCTCAGGCTGACGGGAAATACCTTCGATTGTTTTGCTGAAGATCATACCGTTACCAATACTTGCACCAAACGCACCAAGACCAAAAACAATTGCTGCTGCTAAAAGACCGTATACCATTTGTAAATCCTCCTCGAAAGTTTAAGTTTGTTTTTAATTGATTAATGTCCTTCTTCGTGAATACTAGCTTGACCGATGTAAACCATAGTTAACATTGTAAACACGAATGCCTGAATAGCGCCGACGAATATACTGAAGCCCTGCCATACAATCAGTGCCGGTATACCGAACCAACCCATACCCAAGATGATACCGATCATCACTTCGCCCGCGTAGATATTACCATATAGACGAAGACCTAACGTCAGTGGCTTCGCAGCTGTCTCAATTAAATTGATAGGCAGGAAGAAAGGCCACGGTTGAAAATAGTGCTTAAGATAGTGCTTGCGGTTGTGGCGTAAGCCTTGAATATGAGACAATCCAATGACCGTCAATGCAAGCGCCATTGTCATTGCCATATCAGCTGTTGGCGATTTCCACCATAACCAAGCCATATGCTCAGGCGCTTCTCCCCTAATAATAAGCTCCTGCCCAAGGACAACTGGAATATGATTATCATGCGCTTCGGTAACGATCCCGAATGGCAATCCAAGCATATTGCTGACAAAAATGTACATAATCAGCGCTAAGCCAAGGCCTAGATAGACTCGACCTCTCTTGTAATCGGTTGCCATGCCAATAATACTCGACACGAATTCGACGACCCATTCCAAGAAATTCTGCAGCTTACCCGGATTTTCAACCGATAAATTGCGTACGGCCAGTCTGGCAAGAATGAAGACGACTAAGCTGGATATTACAACCATCATAATGGCCGCTAAATCGAATTCGATGCCAAAAACCTTAATAATGGGTACTAAATGATCCATACTATTGCTTTTCACCCCTTTCATCGGAGGGATGTCCACCACGCATGCGGCGAATGGACGTTAAACCCAGTACGAGTGTTGCCATTGGAGCCATAATTAAACCTGCTACTGTTGCCGCCGGATTGTAACCAAGCGTTCGTACCGAGATTACAGCTGCGAGTAAGGCGAGCGCTGCACGGGTCATAAATCCGAATCCGCGGGCTCTTCTTCCCCCGACTGCCATGTCCGCTATACGAACGATTTTCCAAGCAAGCTGCCACGTAAACAGAAGACTACCTAACGCTCCAATTAGAAAGCCACCGAAGACTGCCTTAAGCTCTGGACGAATGGCCCAGCCTAAGCAACCTAAGAACAAAAAAAAGAACATAATACGACTGATCTTGCGCGTAACTACTGGTAAATCATCCATCATAACTTCTTGCCCCCCGCATATTTGCGGATAAGCCCTACGGCAGAACCGATTCCCGCAATCAGTCCAACAATGAATCCGGTCAAATAACCGTACTCAGTGCCGTTGCTATCATCATACATAACGCCTAACCACCAACCGAGACCGATTAATATGGCTAGCTCTGCGCCGATGGCCATAACGAGTCCGGCTGCCCGCCAAGGATTATCATCTTGCGGGGTCCGTTGCGGGGAATTCGCCACGATTCGTCACTCCTTCGTCACCTTGAGTCTAAGAGGCTCGCGTAAGCCCTTTCTACCCATGTTCCACGATATATTGTAGCTTTGCTTTAGCCCATTTGTCAATTAAACGAAATTCAAATTTTATGTGAACGTCAACTGCACAAACCCTCTAATAACGGGAGTTCTCGGACTTCCAAACCATACAGTTCCGCTGTACGCTGTACGTTTCAGCCTCTTTAATAAATGCGCTCCCCTTGTTTTCCCAACCAAGCGGAACCGACTTTACGAAAATTGGCAAAAATAGTCCGAGTAAAATGATTAGCGAGAGAATTGTTCAGGCCGCTTCAAATGAAGAAAATGATGAAGAATGGAGGCAACAATCCTCTTAGAAGCTTGTCCATCTCCATATGGATTTGCCGCTTGACTCATTTGAGCATAGAGATTCGGGTCAGTAAGCAATGCGTGTGCCCGGCTATAAACCTTCTCTTCATCCGTTCCAACTAGCTCAAGCGTACCTGCACCAATTCCTTCTGGACGCTCTGTCGTATCCCTTAGGACGAGAACTGGAACACCATAGGACGGGGCTTCTTCCTGCAGACCACCAGAATCAGTTAAGATGAGGTGGGTATGTGGATAGAAGTTATGAAGCTCAACAACATCAAGAGGGTCAATTAGCTTGATGCGGGGATGGTTGCCAAGAATCTCTTGAGCGGGGCCCCGTACTGCCGGGCTTGGATGAACCGGATAGACGATTGCAATATCCTCGAATTCGTCAGCAATCCGCTTAACTGCACGGAAAATCTGACGATGTGGTTCACCTTGCGATTCGCGGCGGTGCGCTGTCATTAGGATAAGTCTCTTACCCGCTGCCCAATCTAGGACAGGATGTGTGAAATCAGATTTTACTGTGTATTGAAATACATCGGTAACGGTGTTGCCTGTAATATAAATCTGATCTTCGCTTTTGTTTTCTTTACGTAGATTACCTGCTGACCATTGCGTAGGAGCGAAATGCAAATCAGCTAAAACACCAGTCAGCTGTCGGTTCATTTCCTCGGGGTAGGGGGAAAGCTTATTCCATGTGCGTAAGCCTGCTTCGACATGGCCTACCTTAATTTGCTGCATGAACGCTGCATAGCTAGCTAAGAAAGTCGTTAGCGTATCACCGTGAACGAGCACTATGTCCGGCTTTGCTTCTCTTAGCACGGGCTCAAGCCCTTGAAGCACACGTATAGAAATATCATTCAGAGTCTGACTTGCCTGCATAATATCCAGATCGTAATCTGGTTTAATAGCGAATACCTCTAGCACCTGATCCAGCATCTGGCGGTGCTGTGCCGTCACGCATACTAGAGGCTCTATCTGCTCGGGATACTTCTGAAGCTCCAGTATAAGCGGAGCCATCTTGATAGCCTCAGGACGGACCCCAAAAATCGTCATTACTTTTATTTTATTGCTCACTCTAGTTATCTCCCCTTATAACATGCCCAAACACTGCAACACTACCGCGCGCTTGTTTTCATGGCAAGAATAAACGCATCTTTCACACACATTGCTACTTCGTTCCATATAGCCGATCGCCTGCGTCTCCAAGACCTGGCACGATATAGCCATGCTCATTTAATCTCTCGTCTAAAGCTGCCAAGTAAATATCAATTTCCGGATGCTGCTCCTGTACTGCCTTAACCCCTTCTGGCGCAGCAATCAGGCACATCAGCTTCGTTGGTCGACAGCCTCTCTTTTTCAGCATATCAAGTGCCGCATTCGCCGACCCCCCAGTTGCGAGCATAGGATCAATGACGATCAGTTCCCTCTCTGTAACGTCCGATGGAAGACTGCAATAGTACTCGACTGGCTGTAAGGTTTCATGATCTCTATACAACCCAATGTGCCCAACCTTAGCGGAAGGAATAATTCTCAGTACTCCGTCAACCATTCCGAGCCCAGCTCTAAGAATAGGAATCAGCCCCAGCATTCTTCCGGCAATTACCTTACCTTCCGTTGTCTGTACTGGCGTATCCACCCGCACAGGTGAAAGCTGAACATCCCTCGTAATTTCGTAAGCCATAAGCATGGACACTTCATCGACTAGCTCGCGAAATTGTTTTGTATTGGTCATTTTGTCACGAATAAAAGTTACTTTGTGTTGAATCAGCGGATGATCGCAAATGACGAGTTGCCCCATAATGTTCTTCCCTTTCTCATACGAACCGATAGATCTATTTCGTTCTACATTTTATCGGTCGCTTCCCTATGTATCTTGCCCGTACATTATATCATTGTCTCCGAATGGGTGCATAACATCCGTCAATCTCCCTCACAAGCATCAAAAGCTATTCCATTCGTCGAATCAGAGGCTTATTTTTGAATGATTGGCTGTAAAACAACAACAAACCGGAAACCAATGTGAATTGGCTCCCGGTTTGTTCATCATAAATCAATGATGCTATTTTAATCCAGAATTAATACCCTAATGTCGGGTAAAGTGGATATCTGCTAGACAGCTCAGCTACAAGTCCACGCGCTTTCTCAAGCGTCGCCTGATCTTCCGGGTTTTTCAGTGTTAGAGCGATAACTTTAGCAATAGTTTTCATATCTTCTGTTCCCATACCGCGAGTAGTAACAGCAGGAGTACCAATCCGAATACCGCTAGTAACGAACGGACTAGTTGGGTCAAAAGGAATTGCGTTCTTGTTAACTGTGATGGCTACGGAATCCAGAACGTGCTCAGCCACTTTACCAGTAATGTTCAAGCTGCGAGTATCGATCAGCATCAAGTGGTTGTCTGTTCCTCCAGACACAATGTTTAAGCCTTCAGCAACAAGAGCTTCAGCCAATGCTTTAGCATTAACAACAACGTTACGAGCGTAATCTTTAAAGGACGGCTCAAGAGCTTCGCCGAAAGCTACTGCTTTAGCAGCGATGATGTGCATAAGCGGTCCGCCTTGCGTACCTGGGAATACTGCTTTATCAATTGCAGCCGCCCAAGGCTGGCGACAAAGGATCAAACCGCCGCGTGGTCCACGAAGGGTTTTGTGAGTCGTTGTTGTAACAAAATGTGCATGTGGTACTGGACTCGGGTGCTCACCACCAGCAACCAATCCTGCAATATGAGCCATATCAACCATGAATAGAGCGCCTACGTCATTAGCGATTTGACCCAGTTTAGCGAAATCAATCGTACGAGGGTATGCGGATGCACCAGCAACGATAAGACGAGGACGGTGCTTGAAAGCAGCTTTGCGCACTTCATCATAGTCAATCGTGAAAGTTTTCTCATCTACACCATATGCAACGAAGTTATATAGCAAACCTGAAGCATTGGCAGGGTTACCATGTGTTAAATGTCCGCCATGAGCAAGATTCATACCCAGAACTGTATCTCCTGGCTTAAGTACTGCCAAGTAAACAGCCAAATTCGCTTGTGCGCCAGAGTGAGGCTGTACGTTAGCATGCTCTGCACCAAACAATTCCTTCGCACGGTCACGAGCGATTTGTTCAGGAATGTCTACATACTCACAACCGCCATAGTAACGCTTGCCTGGATAGCCTTCTGCATACTTGTTTGTCAGCACGGTACCCATCGCTTCCAGAACCGCTTCACTTACGATATTTTCAGAGGCAATCAATTCAATATTGTCACGTTGACGCTGCAATTCCAAGTTAAGAGCTTTAACAATTTCAGGGTCCTGCTTACGTAAGTTTTCCAACATAGTAGTAAATCCTCCCAAATGTTTTATAATTTTATTTCATTAATCACAAATTTTCGGCATTACTTCATTGCTAGGTGATTGTTTCAAAAGCTCACTGGCTTGCTTATCTGGCAAGAAATATTCAGCGCGTGACCCACCAATCAATCTCGGACGAGTCATTGCCATATTCACTCTCGCCTGACCAATCAAGCGAATTGTTGGTCTCAGTGGCACAGCAACAGGACGAAGGTGCATCCCAATCATTGTCTCGCCGATATCCATTCCAGCATGAACCTGAACGTATTCCACCAGACAAGGATCTTTCATCTGCCGATAGGCGAATGAAGCCATCGAACCACCAGCCTTGGGAACAGGTACAGCAGACACTTCCGTCCAGCCTTGCGCTTCCGCTAGGACACGCTCGGTTACAAGTGCTCGGTTCAAATGCTCGCAGCATTGCCATACCACTTGAAAATCAAATTGCTCCCGAGCCTTCTGAACACCGATGTGAATTTGCTCTGCTACAATCTCCGTGCCCAAAGTGCCGATATGATGACCCTGCACCTCACTTGTACTGACTCCCATCACGATCATCTGCCCTGCGCGCAATCCACTCGTTTGCACCAGTTCAGAAAGCAAAAGCTCCACTTGATCGGCTATAAATTGAGAATTTGAAGCCATGACAAGACCTCCCTATAGCTTGGCTGTCGCACAGATGACAATAAGGGTATTATACCTGAATTCACCTGTCTCAAACAGCTGGGCCAAAGTATGTTAAGGACGCTGGACCATCTCCTTCACACCTAGGATTTCAGCAAATAAAGTCAAAAAAGAGCACACGTGCTTACGCACGTTGCTCTTTGCCCAGGCGACCGGCCGTCATTCCGATGCTCCACCGTGGTTTGCTCCACTTGTCGTCGCCAGTTACATCGGAACCTTGAAGTTGTAGCTTTATCATAACCAAGGACGAAGCAAAAATCAATCACCGATCTTTGAAATCTGAGTCTAGCTTGTCGACTAATGTCAATAAAATATCTTCTATCTCATCTGCGCATTGCTCATATAGTGTTAAGGGACCTCCGAACGGGTCCGCGATGTCAAAGTCGGGTATGTTGCGTTGGAGCTCGAACAGACGTGCACGCTGTTCCGTGCTTAGGTTCTGGCCTAAGGCTTGTCTAACCTGCCACTCTGAGTACAATTGCTCAGCCTCGGCCACATCATCCATGACAGGGTCTCCCCGCAAAGCATATTCCTTAAGCGTAAAGGTCTTGGACAAAGCTTCGGGAAAACGCTGCAAAATCGCTCGTTTATGTCCGGCAGTCATTGTTAATATTAAATTTGCCCAAACAACCTCATCTGCCGACAACATCGTAGATGCTCCAGGCAAAGCAAGGTTTCGTTTTCTAAGTGTCACAGCTGCGTGAGAAGAAATTGGTAACCCGTTAGCAGTAGCAACACCAGCAGAACGAATTTCTATCGGCTTTCCGCTACGCTCGGCCAAATCCTTAAGCATGGCTTCGGCCATCGGACTTCGGCAAGTATTACCCGTACATACAATTAAAACTCGGTTCATTTTCTCCCCCCCAGTACTCTTGGTTGAGTTTTGAAGCTCATACTAGAAATAATAGACCAAATGCGAACAAAATGACACCGCCAAGTGCCTCTCCATATCCTCCCATGGAACGGCTCGCCCTTCTTCCTATCATCAAACCGAGCACACTCATTAATCCCCCGAACAAACCAAACATCAGAACCGTAAGAAGCACGTGTGCGGAAAACATCCCTAAAGAAACACCAACTGAAAAAGAATCAATGCTCACGCTAACGGAAAAGACGAGCATCCCCCATATCGTACGGTGATCAAAGGAATGCACCGCTCCTCCTCGAATGGAGCTGTATACCATATGTCCCCCGAGCAATAAAAGTAACGCACCTGCCGCAGAGGTCGCAATCCCTCCCAGTAATCCACTTACATATTGCCCAGTAATCATTCCACCAAGTGGCATCAGAACATGGAAAAGGGCGATAATGGAGCTTAGCTTAAGGATATCAAGTAGTCGAACGCCCTTCAAGCCGATTCCAACCCCCAACGAGAAAGCATCCATACCCAGAGCAATCGCCATCAAGATTATCGTTAGTATTTGTCCGGTTGCCGCCGCGGACACGTCAAACATAGTTTGTCCCCCTCTGTGCGACCATTCGTGTAATGAATGGTTGTCACATACGTGCATTGTACCTTGTCCTCTTTTCAAACATATGCGGATGAAAAGATGAACATGCACACCAGGGCAGTAACTTACTAAGGATAACTCTATGCAGGATTTTAGACGACTACTTCATGTCCACCTGCCGCTTTTCGAAGCCGATTCATAAGCGCGGCTCCAATACCATCTTCAATGTAGCCTTCTGCGATGATAAATCCTAGCTCTTGTTCATCACATTCGCGCAATAAGGCATATAAGGATTGGGCTGCTTTATCTGGTTCGGCGAGAGGACCGCAATCAAATACAGCTTCAGCCTTATAATATGAAGCATGCTCTGAGCAGGACAGAATGGCCACTCGATATCCTCGTCGCTGTGCGTCTACAGCCTTAGCCTGAATGAACGAGATAACCTTATTGGGATCTCCTGTTACGAGAAGCATGTCACCCTTGGGAGCGTAATGAGCGTACTTTACGCCAGGTGACCGCGGGGGTTGGGCAGAGTTAGTCTGAGAAGTAATTTCGCCGCCACTTAATGCTGTGGCTGTTTGTTCTTCTATTGGCGTTGGCTTAAATATTTGAACCCTTGTTCCTAAGACCAGTTGCAATTGCTCCCGTGTAACTCCACCCGGTCTTAGGATATGAACCTGATTATCTACCACTTGTACCACGGTAGATTCTAAACCAACACCAGTCGCCCCCCCGTCGAGCACTCCATTGATTAGGCCGTTTAAATCCTCCTTCACGTGCCTAGCCAGCGTTGGACTAGGTCTACCTGAACGATTTGCACTTGGAGCCGCCAACGGACAGCCTGATTGCTCAATGAGCTGTCTAGCTATTTCGTTCGCAGGCACTCTAACCGCCACAGTATTCAATCCAGCTGTGACTATTGGGGAGACGGCTCCTTCTCGCACTGGAAGCACTAAAGTTAGCGGGCCAGGCCAGAAGGCTGACATTAGCTTTTTCTCCACTTCATTTACCCGCTCTACTAACTCAAGCACATCTTCGGCCATTGCCAAATGTACAATAAGCGGATTATCAGAAGGGCGTCCCTTCGCGGCAAAAATCTGTTTAACGGCTTCTGAATTTCTAGCATCTCCACCAAGTCCGTAAACCGTCTCTGTCGGAAATGCAACAACGCCGCCAGCGGCAAGCACCGCGGCGGCTTCCTGGATTCCTCTTTGTACTTGCTCTGGTGGCCAATAGCTCGTATTTACCTTCATGTTGTATTCCATCCTTAATGATCACCAGTTTCGAACGGAGATCATCCTATTTTGCGTTTATTATAGCACAGCAGCCTTTAGAATAAGGACATAATGAACGCAAACAGCTTCTCAATGATCTCCCACAGGAAAAACTTCGCTTTCGGTTCCTCGCTGGGGGCAGATGAAGCCTCTTCCACTTTTGCATCAGCTTGATCTTTGGTTTTTACTAAAGATTTAATCTGGACCTCTGATGCCTTGTCGTCATCCGCCGCGGTAGCTGCCGTTAAGCACAAGGGTGGAAACAATACGCACCACCAGTTCGCCCCCGCACCTTCGCCAAGTGTAATCCGTAACGCCTCATAGTCTCCTGCTGCGTATTTAGCACTATCGAACATTTTTTCAGGAAAAGGAACCTTCGCTAGCTCTACTACTCCGCCGTAAGATATTCCGTTCTCACGAAGCTTCTTATCCACGAGCTGCTGTATTTCCGGCAAACGAGCTTTAATTAAATTGCGGGCTTCATCGTGTGAGCCAGGCATTTGACCCCAAGACTCAATAAAAGCCGCTACATCGTCACGCACATTATATTTAAAGGTTTGGTCTGATTCACTGTCAGAGTTGCCGATAATACGAATACGTATAGCATCATCAGGAATGAGTTGACTAGTATTAGCCGATGCAAATTGCCCGATTAATGCGGTAATCCCTAAAAAAAGTGCAAAAAACATCATCGTGATTTGGCTAATTGTACGAAAAAAGAATGAATGGGAATGATGGCTAAATCGCATAGGTTTTCTCTCCTTGAAGCACCCGTCAGTGCATCGCTATGCGTTCCGGAACGTCTTAGCCATCATTATGTCCCGATTTGGACTCTATAAACCTAGCAAAATAAATTTTCGAGAGATTGGGGAATATTAGCTGCCATTTCTTAGTTGATGAACAGTTCCTGGTCCCTTGCAAGAAGTGGTTGTGGACGCCCAAAACCACCTATGATAACATACAGTTAAGATCCGGAAGCACCGGTCAAAATGAAGCTTTTGACACGGGCGAGGAGGCCAGAACGTGGAACAACCAATTATGCTCAAGATTCTAGATATCGTGACTACGCTACAAGTAGACATGAGTGAGATGAAGCAGGATATTCGTGTATTGAAAGATGATGTGCATGAGCTTAAGGCCGATGTACATGCGCTTAAGGAAGACGTACAACTTCTTAAGGATGATGTCCATGCGCTTAAGGAAGACGTACAACTTCTTAAGGATGATGTTCATGTGCTTAAGGAAGACGTACAACTTCTTAAGGACGACGTGTATGCTCTGAAAGTCAGTATGGATAATTTAGAAGTTAGAGTGAGCAGCCTGGAAACTTCCGTCTTCCAATTAGATACTAAGGTCATCAGCCTAGAATCTACAACGACGCGGATTGATGTACGAACGGAACGCATGGATCTGAAGCTAGACGCGACTTTTGAGACCGTTGGTTATGTGAGAGAAGACGTTACAGATTCAAGACATAAGCACGAAAGACACGAGCTCTTGTTAGGTGAAATCGCTAAAACATTACTAGAACAAACTGCGAGAAGCCGTCTAGCTAAGCCAATCTAAATCTATATCTATATCTATATCTATATCTTTATAATTAATAAAGACCGCTTAATCCGTCGCCCGGATATCGCGGTCTTTCTCTATTTTATGGCGATTACATGTCTATCTATTCCAGCATAGTCCTTAATGAATCGAATCTCATCCCAGTCTGTAACAGCTCGAAGTAACTCAGCAACATCTTCGGCCTGTCCTGCCCCTACTTCCCATCCGACTAGCCGAGGAAGCTGTGGCAATTGTCGTAATTGTCCGGACATGATTCGATACGGATTTAAGCCATCCTCCCCACCATCCAGCGCAAGCAAAGGCTCATGATCCTTTACCTCCCTTTGCAAATGAGGAATGTCTGAGGAAGGAATATACGGCGGATTAGACACTAAAATATCGATGATTTTCGGATCATCCAATTCATCCCTAGCAATAAACGGCTGTAGCAGATCACCCTGTACGAATTCAATTCGCTCCTCTACCCCGTTAAGCCCTGCGTTACGACCAGCAACTGCTAGAGCCTCTCTCGATAAGTCCGACGCCGTAATCCGCCAGTTAGGACGCTCTGATGCCATGGTAATGGCCAATATCCCACTTCCCGTACCGACATCTAATAAGGTCAAACCATTCATCTCATTAAAATCCGATGCAGGCCATAATACATCAGCTATGTTCAAAATAGCCTCAGCTAACAGCTCCGTTTCCGGACGAGGAATGAGTACCGAAGAGGTAACCTCGAACGCCCTGCCATAAAAGTATTGCTCTCCGATAATATACTGTACGGGCTCGCCGTTTCTTTTACGTTGGAGCAGGCTATTCCACTCTTCTAGCTTTGTTTCTGGAAAAGGCTCACGTAAATCGCGAAGTAAAACTGTTTTATTTATTCCAAGCAAATAAAGAAGAAGAAGCTCCGCATCTGCGTCTGCTTCTTCTACATCGGCTTGGCGTAAACGTTTCGCACCCTCTCGCCAAGCACTCCCTAACGTTAGAGGCTTAGGCTCATGTTCTATGTTCACGCTAAGTGCCTCCTAGCTTACTTCAGTTGCTCACGTTCCAGAATCTCCGCTTGTTCAGCAAGAGACAAGGCTTTAACGATCTCTTCCATATCACCATTAAGAACGTAATCTAGACGGTGAAGTGTCAACCCGATACGGTGATCGGTTACACGGCTTTGTGGGAAGTTATAAGTCCGAATACGCTCGCTCCGATCGCCTGTACCGACCTTCTCCCGACGCTCTCCCGAATATTTGGCTTCCTCTTCTTGGCGTTTAACGTCCATAATCCGTGTGCGAAGCACTTGAAGAGCCTTATCTTTGTTGTCGTTCTGGGATTTACCGTCCTGACAAGTCGCTACGATCCCCGTAGGAACGTGGGTTACACGTACAGCAGATTTAGTCGTATTAACCGACTGACCTCCAGCTCCGCTTGAGCAGAAGGTGTCGACTCGAATGTCCTTATCATGAATGACAATGTCCAATTCTTCCGCTTCAGGCATAACAACGACTGTGGAAGTAGACGTATGGATCCGTCCACCAGACTCCGTCTCAGGAACCCGTTGAACCCGGTGTGCTCCGCTCTCATATTTCATCTTGCGGAAAGCTTCCTGACCACTAATCGTGAAAATAACCTCTTTAAATCCGCCAAGATCACTCACGCTTGACTCCAGCATCTCGGTACGCCAGCCTTGACTATCTGCATACTTGGCATACATACGATAGAGCTCCGCTGCAAAGAGATTTGCTTCCTCTCCACCAGCAGCTCCACGGATTTCCACGACAACATTTTTACCATCGTTGGGATCCTTCGGTAAAAGTAGAAAACGAACCTCTTCCTCAAGCTCAGTCCGACGAGTATCAAGCTCGTCGATTTCCATCTTTACCATCTCGCGCATTTCATCGTCCAATTTATCTTCCTGCATCACTTTAGCATCCTGCAGTTGGGTAAGCACTAGCTTGTATTCTTCATAAGCGCGATAAGCATCCTCAAGCCCAGATTGCTCCTTGGCATAAGTACGCAGTCGCGTTGAGTCGTTAACCACATCGGGATCGCTAAGCAATTCGTTAAGCTTCTCATATCGATCCGCCAATATTTGCAGACGGTCTAACACTTTACCTCATCCTCCGTTGCCACTATGGGCTTTTTGTTCCGTTTACTTGGCAAGACATACTGTAATTTATTATACCATAATCCAACCGATTCGTGCGGGACTCTAATAAACGTGCATAGCTTTCCGAAAATAACCCTTGTCAACAGAAAAAACCCGAGAGAAGTCCCCGGGTTTGATCTCATATGAGCTTTCCTTACCTACGTATAAAGTATCCCACAAGCTCCTTAGTAACAGGATCAATTGCCATTTGCAACGGTCCAATCAATTCATCTTGATCCGTGTTGTATTTGATTTCAATCAGTGGGGCATTAACCGCTTTTAATTCAGCCAGTTTTTTCTTCTGAGCATCGGTTACCGCTATAATAGCTGCATTATTCGATTCAATAATCGCGACTTGCGCATCGTCCTTTTTAGTCGTCAAATGGGACTTCTGTTCTGTCGGAAGAATGCTCCATGCGAGCTCACGATATTGCTGCGCGACTTCTGCGGATAGCTTACCTAGCGGGGCAGAAGTAGCATCATCTGTCAGAACGACTAAGTAGTGAAGCGGACTTTGAGGAGGAATACTCCTTGTCGTGCCTGGACCATAATAGGCACGCACTTTAGTTCCTGCTTTAAGGTCCTCCCATTTCACTGATTCACCCTGGAAGGACAATACACTAGTTTCCTTGCCACCGTTTAAGATTAATTCCGGAGTAGCTACGCCATCCTTCCCGAAGCTTACCTGCCAGCCGTCTTCCGTTTTCTCGACTGATTGAATCACATCTTCTTTAACAAGACTTTCGCTTCCCACTATGATTTTATGAGCATGCGATTGACCCGGGAAGCTCATTGCCACAACCGGACCATACTCTGCTTGAATACGAGTTCCAGCTTTCAAATCCTTAGCAGCAAAGGCTTCACCGCTTTCATTCGTCAATATCGTATCCTTATCAGCGTAAAGAATTATCCAACTGGTGTTTCCTTTGCCAAGTGCCTCAATTCGATATTGCCCATCATCTGTCGGCTTAACATCAACGATGACTCCCAGCATTTTAGCGTATTCCACCTTCTCCTCACCTTGTCCAGTGAACTCGATTGTTTTACCATTAGTACTCCAATTCAAGTTAAAACCGAACGCCGCTGCCGCATCACGCGCAGGCAAGTAAGCTTTGCCATCAATATAAACAGGGTGCATGCTCGTGTCTTTTCCATTGACGGATATATTTATTTCTTTATGGAATATCCCGTTCACCTTGCTCACTAATCCGCTTGCCCCGACCGCCGCTGACGTTCCAAGCAGTCCAACTGCAGTTACAAGGACCAATAGTTTTTTATGTTTCATTTTTGTTGCTCCTTTCAAATTCAGCTCTAGGTTGCTGGTTCAATAGCTGTTGTTATTGTTACACCCTCTATGACGTAAGGAGTTTCCCAAATGTTACATTAGAAAATTTTAAGAGTTTATTGGAAAAGAAAAAGACCAAACAGGAACAATCCCGCTGGTCTCTCACATTAATATTTTATACGTTGAACAAGAAATGCATAACATCTCCGTCAGCTACTACATACTCTTTACCTTCAAGACGGGTAAGCCCCTTCTCTTTGGCAGCCTTCATGGAGCCCGTACTAACTAGATCACCATAGGATACGACCTCAGCACGGATGAAGCCGCGTTCGAAGTCCGTATGAATAACTGCTGCTGCTTGCGGTGCCTTCGTTCCCTTACGAATCGTCCAAGCCCGAACTTCCTGCACACCCGCTGTAAAATAAGTGTACAGACCTAGCAACTTGTAAGATGCACGAATAAGACGATCAAGACCGGATTCAGTCAATCCCAGCTCTTCGAAGAAAAGCTCCTTGTCCTCACCCTCAAGCTCTGCAATCTCCGACTCGACCTTCGCACTAATGAACACAACCTCAGAGCCTTCAGCGCTAGCGAATTCACGTACCTGCTGCACATACGGATTGCCGTCAGCATTAGCCGCTTCGCTCTCACTTACGTTGGCCGCATAAAGCACAGGCTTAATCGTTAGCAAATGAAGATCGCGGATGAGCAGCTTCTCTTCATTGGTAAGCTCAACGCTTCTAGCTGGCTTTTCTGACATTAGAACCGCATGCACGCGCTCCAAAACCTCTAATTCTTCAGCAACCTTCTTATCCCCGCCTTTAAGGCCTTTGCGGGTACGATCCATACGTTTCTCAATCGAATCGATGTCCGTGAGGATAAGCTCAAGATTAATAACCTCGATGTCATTAATCGGATCGATCTTTCCGGAGACATGCGTAATATTCTCGTCTTGGAAACAACGAACAACGTGAACAATTGCATCAACCTCACGAATGTTGGCAAGGAACTTATTTCCTAAGCCCTCTCCGCGGCTTGCGCCCTTAACTAAGCCTGCGATATCCACAAACTCAAAAGCAGTTGGTACAATGCGATTCGGGTTTACGATATCCGCGAGCTTCTGAAGACGCTCGTCTGGAACTTCAACGACACCAACATTCGGGTCTATCGTGCAGAATGGATAGTTAGCCATCTCTGCGCCCGCTTGAGTAATTGCATTAAATAAGGTCGACTTACCTACATTGGGAAGTCCGACAATTCCGCACGACAGTGCCATTGCTCTAACACTCCTGACTCCTTGCGATCATAGTCCAAAGGCATCGCCTTGGCTGATCGTCAAGCTGTTCAATTCTCACGCAATTATAACGGATGATCAGAGTAACGTCCACAGCAACTAAGTGGACAGCCGAACTTATAGCTAGTTATTGTCTTCTCCAAGATCCTCTAAATTCAGTTGCTTATCAATTTGATCGGGATCCAATGCATCCAACGCTTCTTTAGGCACGGTTACCGCAGCAGATACATTATGTTTGGTGTAGGAGCCTGCTAACGCCTGATTTACAACGGTTTTGTGGCCAGGCTCCAGTTCGATCGTCATATCGGATTCAATGCGGTATGTGAGTGGCAAGTGGCTATCTGCATTCATAGTTACAACCACTTTAAGCATCTGCACAGCAAGACTGTCTTGAACTCCCGAATCCATAGTAGATATCCCCATCGTACTTTCAAGTATTCCTTTAAGAAAAATGGCTGCCTCTTCTCCAGCACCTTCATATCGGATAGTAACGACTTGTCCGTCTTGCTCAGCTGTTAATGCGGCACCAAGCTCCTGAACTTCCTGAAGAGCCTTTACAGGATCTATTTGAAACGCAGACAAGGTTTGCACATTTTCCGCAGCAACCTCCTTAGAGAGCTTGCTCCATTCCTCATATTCCGGAAGATACATGTAATAAGCATCGGCTACCAGTAATGCTCGCAAAGTTGAAGCTTCACCATCTATATCGCTCTTAATCGTCTGATCCAGCTTTAGCGGATTAAGTTCTGCACGCCCCTGCATGTCTATACTGACTTTTGATTCACCCGTTTGTTCCTTTATTTTCTGATTTAGCTGCAATTCAAATCCATATTTATTCATTTGGCTTGCTGCTGCTCTTGCTTTTGTTAGCCATTCCGTTGCAGGACTTCCCCCTGAGGAAGGAGATGAACTGCCATTGCCATTGGTTGGAGAAGCTATTGGCTCACGACTGGCGCAAGCCGTAAGGCAGGCCAGTGCTAAAATAACCAAGTAAGCGAAATATTTTGTTTGAATCCGGAGTTTCTTTTCTGTAAATATCATGATGTCTACCTCCTTGCGGATAACGTTACAGGGGATTGCACACAATGTCGACGTAACCCTTAAGAAACAATACCTGTATTACATTCAATCGTATGGGAGGAGGATATAACATGGAAAATAAATCGCACAAAGGAAATTACAAAGGTACAACGCACATGAAAGTAAGAAATCAGGACATGGCATTCGTCAACGATACTCTAGAGAGAACCAAATCAGTTGCGCCCGTTCCTTCTAAAGAGAAAAAAACAGACTAGACTCCCGAACCCACCAGTCTCATTTCGGATAATAATCCAGCTGAACACAAGCGGTGAACCCTTGGTTAGCCGCTTGCTGTTCTAGCTGCAGCCCTTTAGCTTTCCCATT
The DNA here is from genome assembly GCF_004295585.1 of Cohnella abietis. Taxonomy (NCBI): domain Bacteria; kingdom Bacillati; phylum Bacillota; class Bacilli; order Caryophanales; family Paenibacillaceae; genus Cohnella; species Cohnella abietis. The sequence goes on from NZ_AP019400.1 coordinate 6,379,805, forward strand.
ATGTTAACATACCCCATCTCGCTATTACATAGCATTCGCCCCTTTACCTCGCATTCCATTATTTGTCCTAGTTACGCTCAATTCCACTAACAACCCCTTGTAGCTAATAGCTTTCTTCAACATTTTACTGAACAAAATATTGAACTCAGCATTTTCCACCGGAACATCTGGGCTTATTCTGCGTCTAACTAAATACTTAACTGCAAGGAGGAATAGAATAATGCGAAGAATGTACCCGCTGCTAGCTGCGGCGCTTCTCGCTCTCATATTGGCTGGCTGCAGTGCCAATTCCAATAATGGGGGAACAACCGATGTTCCGAATAATACCCAAAAAACACCCATTTCTTCACCACAGGGGTTAGATCCTACAGTCACTTCAGGTAGTGGGGCTTCCGCATCGCCAACCGAGACTAGCCCTCCCGGAACAAATGACTCACAGGTTGAATTAAAGAATACTGCTCGAGAAGTCATTGAAGCCTTGAGAGAAAGAGACTTGAATTCCCTGAATCTCTGGATCGACCCGGAGCAAGGATTAAGATTTTCTCCTTACTCTCCTATTAGCACGGACTCTGATCTTGTATTCAAAGCAGATCAGCTTCCCACATTTAAGGATCAGACAAAGCTAAAATGGGGAACGGCAGACGGTACTGGAGATCCTATTGAGCTTTCTTTCCGAGATTATTATGAGAAGTTCGTATATAATCAGGATTTTATAGATGCACCTAGTGTGAGTGTCAACAAAGTTGTTGGTACCGGCAACTCCATAAACAACATAACAACCGTTTATCCGAACGCCTCCTATGTAGAATATCACTTCCCCGGCTTTGACAAGAAGGTGGAAGGAATGGATTGGCAAAGTCTTATTCTTGTCTTCGTTCCTCATGAGGACGAATGGAAGCTAGTTGCTATTGTTCACAACCAATGGACCATATAAGGTACTTAGAATAGAAAAGGTTGGACTAGGGGGCATCGCCCTCTTCGTCCAACCTTTTTACTTATGCCACCGGGTAATTGCTTATGCAGTAATAACATCATCCTTAGTATATTTTGTTTCAGTGTTCATTTTACGATACGCCACTACAAAGTAAACGAGAGTCATAGCTGCAAAGAGAGCAGCGAAACCAAGTAGTATCCACATATTACTCCACATGAAGGCATAATCCCCACTAGATATTACAGCTTTAATTCCGGCAACAGAGTAAGTCATCGGCAGCCAATGGCTAGCATTCTGCAACCAATTCGGAATGAGTTCTAGAGGGAACGTACCTGCAGAGCTAGTGAGTTGGAAGATAAGAAGGACGATAGCTACAAATCTTCCTGGTTGCTGCAATACTGTTACCAAGAACTGAATAAGAGCCATAAAAGCAATGCTCGTAATGATGGTGGATAGAAGGAATAACGGTATGCTTTGCACTTCTAAACCAAGTCCATACAGCAAGACTAGATCGGCAATAAGTGCCTGTACAGTACCGATAACAACCATCGTCAGCCACTTTCCGATAAACCAGCTCAAGCCGCTTGTTGGCTTAACCACGGGCTCCTTCACCGTAAATACGATTGTCAGAAGAAGAGCTCCAACAAACAAACCCAACGAGATAAAATAAGGAGCAAACCCTGTTCCATAATTAGGAACCTCTGTCGTCTTGACCACATCAAGATCTACTGGATCCGCAAACATATCAACTACCTTGTCGCCACCGTTTATACTAGACGTTTTCTGAGCCGCTTCATGCAGCTTGCTCGATAATTCACCCGTTCCATCCGTGAGCTTGATAAGACCTTCACTCATTTGTTGAGCACCTTGATCTAGCTTGCTAGATCCATCCACAAACACATTAAAGCCATTAGATAATTTTCCTAAGCCTTGATTCAACTTCGTTGTACCACTATGAAGCTCCACTGCGCCTGTAACGAGCTTTGAGCCCCCCATACTAGCAGCTTCTAAATTATCTCCGAATTTCTTGAATCCATCCGCCAGCTGAGTCGTACCCTCGTTTAACTGCTTGGCTCCTGAAAAAAGCTGATCTTGACCCAACTTAGAAGCACTTACTCCAGCCGCGACCTGTTGACTGGACGCAATCAGTTGCTGGAAGTGAACATCTTCAGCAAGCTCCGGGTGCTCCTTGGCATATTGCTCTAAAGCATGAGCAAGACCTTGAGCTCCTGTCTCCAGCTTGCCTGCTCCTGTTGCTAGCTGCGTAAGACCTTTGGCAAGCTTAGTAGCGCCATCATCAGCTTGTGCCACACCCTGCTGGAGCTTGCCACTGTTAGCATTAAGCTGTGACAAACCATCAGCCAACGAGCTAACGCCCTGCTGAAGCTTAGACGCCCCAATCTCTAATTTGCTCCCCCCACTAGCAAGCTCTGCTATTCCACCTTGTACAGTAAGAGATCCTGTTGCTAATTTATTAAGATTCTCTTCAAGTAACGCAGCACCTTTCTTAGCACTGTCCGTTCCTGCGGCTATTTCACTTGCACCATCGCTTGCTTGAGTTAAACCATCAGCTAAAGTTTGAATTTGATTAAAGACGGTGTTCGTATATGCCTTAGTCACTTCTTTACTCAGCCCGTTTTTCATCTTCTCGATAGCCGAATTGCCAATTTGTGCGGCCAAGAAGTTAAAGCTCTCATTAGGCAAAAATACGATTTGTGCCGGAGTAGGCTGCTCAGAGGTTAAAGTTGTCGTCTTAGCAGAGAAATCCTCCGGTATTTCGATTGCCATATAGTATGAATTGTCTTTTAAGCCCTCAAGTGCTTCTGATTTACTAACAAAGCTGTACTTAAAATCACGGCTTTCCTTCAGCTTATCTGTGAAATCCTGCCCAATATGCATCGTTTTACCTTCATACACCGTACCTTGATCTGAATTAACTACCGCAACCGGTAAATCAGCCAGCTTGTCATAAGGGTTCCAGAAAGCCCCTAAGAACATGGCACTGTATAACACTGGGACCATCAGAACCGCTACCACAGGAATGAGTACTTTAGGATTGCGCCCAATCCCTAATATTTCTCTAATAAATTGCTTAAAACCTCTCATATTCCATCTCTCCTGTACGATATGACTATTTTGTTCAATTGGTCATTTTGGTGCAAAAAAAAAGGGATAACCCTCAGTAAGACAAGCTACTACTCTACAGCCAATCCATTCATTAAGTATAGCTGGAACAGCTCTGTAATTCTTTCCTTATCCAGCGGGGCATGCGATTTCTGCCATTCGGACGCTAAAGCCACATACAGCTTAAACATGACGAACGCCGTTATCTCAGCATCACAGGACTTGAGCTCTTTCTTATCAATTGCCGCCTGAATTTTAATCTGAATATAGGAGATTATCGCCCCTTCCAGCCTATTAATTCCTTCAACAGCCTTAGGCGTTCCTATATCCCTTACTTCATGCGCCATCTTAATGGCAAGCTGATGCTTATCACGAAAATCGAGCATTTTATATAAAATACGGCCCCAATTATCGAAAAAAGTTCGATCCGCATCGTATTCCTCATCCGCTACCTGCTTCATCTCTAGAATAAGATGCATCATAATTTCATCGAAGAGCTCTTCTTTATTCGAGAAAAAGGTATAAATTGTACCTTTGCCCACATTAGCAAGCTTAGCCACTTGATCCATTGTTGTTGCTTTATATCCGAATAAAGAGAATGATTGCGAGGCTGCTTCAACGATAAGCTTTCTCCGATCAACAAACATGATTTGTCTCCCCCTCTCTCAACAAACTGACTATAATAACAATTCGGTCATTTGGTCAAATTGATAATAACACGTTCATGGTTCCTTTGCAATAGAATCCAATTAATACTGTTGTTGCTTAGTCGATTCACAGCTGTATTGACGAATGCGGATAAGATGATTTTCGGGGATGTCATCCTCAAGATCCTTTGGCACATGACCAAAGAGAGGTTTCTTTTTGTGTTTTCCCTTGTTTTCGTCGATGAGAAAAAGAGGGGGAAGTATCTCCTGTAGGAGCGAAGCGTTTGCCTTTGGAATCGTGAAATCTCCTTGTTATGTTTTACCCATTCAGATTTCACGATTCCAACAAGCAACCGGAAGGAGATACTTCCCCGCAAAAACTATAATCGATAAAAAAAGAAGCTGCCCATAAGTTACCTTAGGGACAGCCTCTTCGGGATTACATTAAAGCTTACAGGTGGCTTTGAATTTTTGCTTTAAGCGAATCTTTGGATTGCAGACCCACAAGCTTATCAACCGGCTGACCGTCTTTGAACAAAATCAGCGTCGGAATGCTCATAACTCCGAATTGGCTAGCTAGCTCAGGCTCTTCATCAACGTTTACTTTCGCAATTGTTGCTGTGCCTTCCAACTCAGTGGATAGCTCTTCAACGATTGGAAGCTGCATTTTACAAGGTCCGCACCAAGGCGCCCAGAAATCAAGCAAGGAAACCCCTTGCGCTACATTCTCAGTGAAATTGTCTTTCGTAACTACAACTGCCATGATACATCGCTCCTATCTCATTTAAATAATGTATTAAACCTATGATGATCGGGTACTGTTATCATTACCCGTTCCACCCCAAGTAAAATCAAATCTTAAGCTCTTGCCTTAGCAGTTAACCGAGATAGCATCTGCCCTATCGTAATCGACTCGAAATACACCTCGAGCTGCTGATCCGCTCCACAGAATACCGCGTTCATGACATCCCCCATATTGGATCCAACTAGACAGTCCGACTCAGGGTCACCACTGCACCAGCTTGGGGCAAGGGAGCCCGCAGCAAGAGCACGATAAACATCAGCTAGAGTAACTTCGCCCGGTTCCTTAGACAATCGGTAACCGCCACCTGATCCTTCTCGCGTATCCACGAAACCATTTTTCCGCAAGCAGCTCATCACCTTACGGACACGTACCGGATTCGTGCACACATTGGATGCGATTTCTTCGCTCGACGCCATTCCGTCGGGACGATGCGCCAGGAGAACAAGGCTGTGGACAGCTATGATGAATTCACTGTTCATAATTAAGCCTCCCCGGTGAATACTGTAATAATATCAGTTACAGTTGAAACTGTCAAGGGGTCTTGTATCACCTATTATCCCAGATCGCCCGAGGTTTTATCCCTATGACACACCCTATCGCGCAGCAGAGGTATCAGAAATCGAAATTGTCAGGATCAGCACCAAATCGTTGATTCTGATTCAATGCATCAATCCGATTCATATCCTCCGGCTCCAGCTCAAAATCAAAAATAGCAGCATTCTCATGAATCCGATTCTCCTGCACCGATTTCGGTATTACAACCACCCCAAGCTGTAAGTGCCATCTAAGAACAATTTGAGCCGCAGTTTTACCATACTTATTTGCAAGCTCTGTCAGAAGCGGCAGCTCAAGCCTCCCCTGCATGAGTGGACGCCAAGCTTCAAGCTGAATACCCTCCTTACGACAGAAAGCGAATAGCTTCTTTTGCGTATGCAGAGGATGGAACTCCACCTGATTGACCATCGGCTTAACCCGACAGCTCCCCATCAAATCCTCAAGATGGGAAATATTGAAGTTACTTACCCCAATTGCACGAACAAGCCCCTTCTCGTATAGCTCCTCAAGGGCGCGATAGGTTTCCTTGTACTTACCCACAACAGGCCAATGAACCAAATACAAGTCCACATAATCCATTTGCAGACGATCAAGACTGCTCTCCAAAGCCTTAATCGTGCTAGTATAGCCTTGCTCACTGTTCCAAACCTTGGTCGTCACAAAAATCTCATCACGCGGAATTCCCGAATTTCGAACAGCCAGTCCAACACCTTGTTCATTGTTGTACATAGATGCCGTATCAATGCTACGGTAGCCCGTTTCCAAAGCAGTCAAAACGGCTTTCTCCGTTTCTTGACCATCCTCTGCCCGCCATACGCCAAGACCAAGCCGAGGCATCTCTATCCCGTTCAATAGCTCGACTGTCGAGCCTATCGTTAACGCCGCCATTGCTGTTTCCTCCTTTGATTGCCTATCGCATCTAAATTAAAGCCCTATTTTTAACATTTTAACACCGTTGGTCTCGTACCGTACATTGAATGCCGCTTTGTTGTCTGCCATACTAGGAAAATGAGGTTACAATTCATAAGTTGAGGTGATTCCAATGAAAATTGATGTTTATTCTGATATGGTATGTCCTTGGTGTCGTATTGGTAAAAAGAATATGAGTGACGCCATAGAGGCATGGAACGAAACGACAGGACAAACAGTCGAGGTCAGTTATCACGCTTACCAGTTGGATCCCACTCTCCCGCCAGAAGGCTTACTCTTTAACAGTGTAATGGAGAAGAAAATGGGCGGGGCTGATCGGTTTAGACCGATGCTGCAAAGAGTAACTGAAGCTGGAGCTGCCGTTGATCTCACCTTCAACTTTGACAAAGTGGAACGTATGCCTAATACCGTGCTGGCTCATCGTATAACAGCATTATTGCCAGAAGAGGACGAGGTTTACTGGATTGATGCGGTTATGAAGGCCTATTTCGAGGATGGCCGCGATATCGCTAAGCTGGACACCCTTATGGAGATCGCCTCGGAGCTTGGTATAGATGCTGACGAAGCTAGGCGTCATCTCGAAGCTGGGGAAGGTCTTGATGCCATCAAGCAGGATCAAGCGTCCGCTCAAGCATTAGGCATTTCCGGAGTACCTTTCTTCATTATCAACAACAAATACGCATTGTCAGGCGCATATCCGTCTGCTCAGTTCCTGGAAGCGTTCAAGAAAATCTCTCAGGAAAACGCGAATTAAAAGTTAGAATCTTCTCTGTAGTTGTTCTGAGAGTTTGCAAAAACACATCCATTGTTCGAGTTCTTAAATCTCCATGACGCAAAAGAATATGAAAGCTGCGCCTGAATGGAAGCCCTTCTATATCTAACACCTTTAAGGAGCCGATCTCGACTTCTTTGCGAAGCGCCCAGCGTGATTGCAAAGTAACGCCGAGCCCGGCTTCTACTGTTTCTTTGATCGATTGTGTGCTCCCCATCTCCATAAGGCGCGAAGGCTTTACAGAGAGTGTATCGAACATTTTATCTGCCGCCGCCCTCGTTCCAGACCCCTGCTCCCTAACTAGCCAAGTTTGAGCTTCAAGCTGCTGGCGCGTAATAGTAGATTGATTAGCCAAAGGATGCTCGGCACCCGCTGCCACGTACATCTCGTCCTCCGCTAGCTTTTCCAAGCTTAGTCCCGTTCCGATCTCTTCTCCTTCGACTACACCTACATCCAGCAATCGGTTGCGAACCTGATCTGCAATATCAGCTGTGTTCCCAATCGTTACAGAGGGCCGGATATCAGGAAAATCCATACTCAAGCGAGCCAATGTCGAGGGAAGAACGTACTCTCCGAATGTGTAGCTAGCTCCAATGGACAGTGGCCCTCCAGTATAATGCATTAGCTCCTCTACCATTTCCTCCATCCTACGATATAAGCCGCCAATCTCCCTCGCATGATGAAGCACGATTTCCCCCGCCTTAGTCAGGGTGACGGACTTATTATTACGCTCTAGCAGCCTTACTTTAAGCTTTTCTTCTAACGCACGAATATGCTGGCTGACTGCAGGCTGTGTCATATGCAGCCGCTCCGACGCACGAGAGAAATTCCGCGTTTCAACTACCTCTAGAAAAACGAGCAAGGATTGATCCACTCATCATCCACCGTTCATTAGTATTAACTTATCATAAATATAATAATAATTGATTTTTCTTATCGTTAAAAGAGGCGTATGTTAAAGCTACCAAAAGCGATCAATGCAACGGAGGTATCAGACATCATGCACGCCAAAATAACTCCCACAATGATAAGACCACCATTTCCTTTCCTATCCGCAAAAGTAAACGGCATTCTTTTCACTTTACTACTCGCGCTTATTGGCTGGGGATTATCCTTGCTTCCTGGTCTAGCAAGGCTGGGCCCACTCGCGCTTACATTGCTGCTCGCCGCAGCTTATAGGCACCGATTCGGTTATCCTCTTGCACTGAGTAGCGGTTTCCATTACTCCTCTAGCACACTTCTCCGTTTCGCGATCGTTCTTTTCGGGCTTAAGCTCAATATTAACGATCTCGTGCATCAAGGACTTCCACTTCTCCTAAGAAGCTGCGGAACAGTGGCCTTTTCTCTTATCGTTGTACTTGCGCTTGGACGCCTACTAGGAGCAGATAGCAAACTAACGTTACTACTCGCTGTAGGGACGGCGATTTGCGGTGCTGCAGCCATTGCCGCTGTATCGCCTTTACTCAAATCAAAAGATGAGGATACCGCTATCAGCGTTGGGCTAATCGCCCTTATTGGAACGTTGTTCGCTGCAGCATATACCCTTATCCAGCCTTGGCTGCCTATTGATGAAGCGACATACGGTATCTGGTCAGGACTTACCTTACACGAAATTGCCCATGTCGCAATGGCCGCAGCCCCTGCGGGACAGGACGCTCTCTCTGATGGGCTGATCGCCAAGCTATGCAGGGTTATCTTACTTGTCCCAGTCTGCCTAGGCATATTAAGCATGCAGAAGCTTCGGACTCAATCTAAACCTAAACCAGCGCATCCAAAAACGAATGACACAGGGAACGCAGCGACATTCCCCTTTCCTTGGTTCCTACTTGGCCTTGTGGCTATGAGCCTACTTGGAAGCTATGCCCTTCCAGCTATCTTGCCAGATCCGACCACCTTATTAAATGGGGTATCCATTGTAACCACACTACTGTTAGGCATGGCTATGGCTGGGCTCGGACTAAATGTAAGCCTACGAGATTTCCGCAATCGCTCATTGCGACCGTTGGCGGCCATGTTTATCACGTCTGTACTGCTAACAGTGCTGACGTATATTTCTTTATGAACAAAATGCCGTGACCAACCCCATACAATAAAATGACTTAAGGAGGCCACCGACGGGTTTACCGACGGGCGCCTCCTTTTCCTTAAGATTATCCGCTTTTTCAGTCTCAGACCATTCCCCAGACTTGCCTATCCCGTCTCAGCCAATCGAACATCGACAGTAACCTGAAGCGTCTGTCCCGAGGCACCTCTGTAGATCCCTTTTACAGGAACGATATCATTATAATCACGTCCATGACCCAGCTTAACATAGCGCCAGTCAATCAAGTTATTGTTTGTTGGATCAATTCCTTGCCAGCCTACTCCAGGTATATATACCTCTACCCACGCATGCGAGGCCTGCTCGAAATCTGCATTTCTACCCTGCAAATCCCCAACGAAATGATATCCACTCACATACCTTGAAGGTACGCCTCGCATCCTACATATCGATAACAGCAAATGCGCAAAATCCTGACAAACTCCTGCCCCAATGCCAATTAGCTCATCGGCTGTCGTATGCACGCCCGTTGAATGTGGTTTATATTCGAAATCTCCATAAATTGCGCTAGCCGCATGACGGATAAATTCGAAAACTCCATCCTGCTCTCCACGAATGCTAGAAGCATATGCCTCTACCGTTGGATTAAATGATGCATACATGGTTGGCAGCAGGTATTCTGCATTTCCGTCAATAAAATCCTCGCTCCGCAGCCGATTCCAGGATTCCTCCGGCCCCCACGCAGCCGTCCACAACACATCTCTATCCCGCGTAACAACGGTAGAGTGTGAAGTAATAGTAAGCTCTCGATGCGGCGCGTTAGCGGTAAAGGAGTGTACCCTATTGCCGAAATAATCCTCATAGGACAGCAATTGTACATTCGGTTCAATGATAAGTTGATGCTGATAACAAGCCTGCCGTTCATCCGTGCGTGGCGTTAGTCGAATTTCATTGACACTGTCGGTCACCGATGAGTCGTATCGGTATTTGGTCACATGACATAAGTCCAATCTCAAGCGATAACCTCCTGTCCAGGGGAAAAAAAGGTGCTGGCAACCGCTTCTCCAAGCTGCCGATTCGTCTTAAGTAGCTGCTGAAGGACAGTATTCAATGATTCCAACGTAATCTCATTACGATCAAGGAATCCGAGCTCTGAGCGAGCTTTCCCTGCAAGTCTAATCATCCTCTCGAGAGTAGACCCCGAATGATCAGATAGACCCCTCATCGCCTTAAGGTGCTGCTCGAAGGTCGCAAGCGCGAAATGCACCGAACGCGGGAAGGTTTCCTGCAGCAACAGAAACCGCGACACCTCTTCCAAAGAGATATCTTCTACATCTAGACGCCGATACGCCTCATAGCCACCAACCGATTTCAACAGCGCCATTGTGTAGGCATAAGACACCTTACGTTTCTCAGGCGTAATGTTACTAACCGACTGAAGCAGCCTGACAACATTCTCAGAGCGCTCCAGATATCTGCCGCTCTCAAGCATCTGCCACGACTCATCCCTTAACGCAATAGAAACAGCTGTCCCTTGAAAGGCAGCAAGCCCTTCCTTCACCCTCTGAAAAAAGCTATGAGGCGATTGCAATGTTACTTCCTCTAACTGGACTCCTTTAAGCCACAAGTAAAAGCCGTTCAGAAGATTCCAAAGCTCCGAGGGAAGCTGCTCGCGAATTTTCTTCAAATTATCACGAGCTTGGGTCACACAAGACAGAATAGAATTATTTTGAGTTACATCTAAGATAAGGAAATAAAGCACATCTTGCTCCCGATAAGCTTCATAACGCTCTTCATATAGCCCGCAATCTCCAATTGCATTGGCAATCCGTTTCCATACTGCCTCCGCCTCTCCGCTACCTTCCTCGCGCAAGTGATAATACACATCCAGCAGCCGGGCATGATTCTCCGCACGCTCTGTGTATCTCCCGATCCAGAACAAACATTCCGCTATCCGATCCAGCATGGGACTCCACTCCTTATGGACACGAATCCAGATTCTCTTCTCTTGCTTACTCGTGTTATTCCGCCAACACCCACGTATCCTTTACCCCTCCGCCTTGCGAGGAATTCACAACCAAGGAGCCCTCCTTCATCGCAACCCTCGTTAGCCCACCTGGCAGAACATGAACATCCCTTCCATCTGCTAGGGCAAACACGCGCAAATCAATATGACGATGTGTCATCCGACCTTCTAAGTTAATGGGAGATGTCGATAGCTTAATGGTTGGCTGAGCAATGTAATTATCGGGGTTCTCACGGATTTTAACAGCAAACCTCTTGCGTTCCAATTCCGTGGATGAGGGCCCGACTAGCATCCCATACCCACCAGACAAAGATGTTTCCTTAACAACCATTTCCTCCAACCTAGCCAATACATGCTCCCGTTCATCCGGTCGACTCATCAAGTAGGTAGGAACATTGTTTAGAATTGGGCGTTCATTCAGATAATACCGAATCATCTCTGGAACAAAAGTGTAGATGGCCTTGTCATCTGCAACTCCCGTGCCCGGAGCATTGGCGATTGTAATGTTCCCGAAGCGGTAAGCATTCATCAAGCCAGCCACTCCCAGCATAGAATCCGGACGGAATGCTAGTGGATCAAGATAATCGTCGTCAATTCTGCGGTAAAGCACGTCAACCTGTTTCAAACCCGATAGCTTGCGAATATAGATTTTGTTATCCCTACAGACAAGGTCGCGACCTTCTACGAGTTCCATACCCATCTGTTGTGCAAGAAAAGTGTGCTCAAAGTATGCGGAGTTAAAGCTGCCGGGAGTGAGTAGAGCAATGACCGGCTCCGCTTTGTCGGTTCGAGCTAGATTACGCAAGGAAGAACGAAAATCATGCAGTGCCCGCTCAATACCCTTAACGGGATATGAGAAATAAAGCTCAGGAAAGTCATGAGTCATAATCGACCTACTCTTAAATACATATGAAAATCCCGATGGCGACCTCAGATTATCTTCAAGCACATAGTAATCGCCCTTCTCATCACGGATTAAATCAATTCCAGATGCGGTAACATAAGTCCCTCCTGGAACCGCAAGTCGCATCATCTCCGTCCGAAAATATCGATTGCCCATCACCATCCGGCGAGGAACAAGCCCATCCTTCAGAATGCATTGCTCGTGATAAATGTCCGCTAAGAAAGCATTCAGTGCTCTTACCCGTTGCCTTGTTCCTCGCTCAATCATCTCCCATTCCTCCGCTGGAATGATACGGGGGATAAGATCGAAGGGGATAGTACGCTCTTGTGAATTCGGTTGATCCTCACCCGATAAGGTAAAGGTAATCCCCTCCTCCAGCAGTCTGCCGTTCATCTGTGCCTGTCTGGTCACTCGTTCCTCTAAGGACATACGAGAAAGCGTCTGATGAACCTTACCATAATGCGCACGAACCTGGGCCCCGTTATACATTTCATTGTAAAAACGGGAAGAAGGCGAAGCAGCCGATACATCGTTCATCATTTCCATGTAGAACGGCTCCCTCTCCCTTAATGGGTTTTATTGTAATCATATTCTTCTCTTATCCTTATGTCAACAAATGTAACATAAATTTCTACTATTTTTTATTTAAATTACATATATATAACATTATGAGTAATATAAATGTTATGTAAACAAATACGTTTAATAATTAGCTTGAAGCCTTGTATTGTGTTAGAATATAGAAGCATTTCAGTACTGTCATTTTTAGAGAGGGTGGTTGTCACCCATGATAGCGAAACCTAAGCAACCCACCATATGGACGATAAAAGGCTTTCAACCCCAAGGTTGAAAGCCTTTCTTGTTTCTTGCACCGGGTAAACTTTCTTTGAAGGAGCAATCTTTGTGGCGGATAGGCATCATTCAGGATTATTAGCAATTTGGATCAGTCTTTTTAGCAATATCATTTTAACAATCTTAAAGCTCGTTGCGGGTATAATGCTTGGGAGTCCAGTACTCCTCGCAGACGGTGTTCATAACGCCGGCGACATTATCGCTACCGTCGCAGCTTTAACCTCATCTATGGTGTCGAAGAAGCCTGCTGATGACGATCATCCTTACGGACACGGCAAAGCAGAGGTTGTGGCCTCAGCATTCGTCGCCATCATCCTTGCACTCGCCGCCTTATGGATCGGCTACCAATCGATTAGTGCATTATTTAAGCCTCCCGGAGAGGAAAACTGGCTGTCATTAGGGGCAGCGGTTATTTCCCTCGTCTGGAAGCAAGCACTTTACATTTATACTATTAGAGTCGGAAAAGCCACTAAGAGTAAAAGCGTTCTAGCTACAGCCTATGACCATTTAGCAGATGTTTACGCATCGTTAGCAGCGGTCATCGGTATCGGGCTTGGCTTGCTGGGAGATCGATTACATTGGGAATGGGCAGCTTATGGAGATCCGATCGCAGGTATAATTGTATCCTTACTCGTCCTCAAGCTAGCTTACGAGATAGGTAAAGATTCCGTCGACATTCTTATGGAGCGTAATGTCGCCCCTGAGAAGCTTGCTTATTATGAATCCTTAATCCGCTCCGAGGCAAACGTAAAGAGAATAGACCGAGTGAGAGCTCGCGAGCATGGACATTACATCATCGTAGATATCCGGGTGGGCATACCCTACGACTATTCAATCCAGCAGGGCCATGACATTAGCAGGCAGCTCAAAAAGCTAATTATGGATTATGATCCTGACGTTATTGAGGTCATGATTCACCTCAATCCATGGGACCCAAGCGAACTGGCAAAGCATTAAGCTTTCGTTTTTGATAAGTGCATTCTTCTGGTAAGTCCCCTCCATATCAAGTTATTGGGCTGTCCCGTTAGCAGTTCTCTTACGATATTCTTCCAGATAGCTTTGGCCATTTGGCTCGATGAGTGGACTCGCCGGTTTATTGGCGCGTTTTGGGACAGAGTTAGGCGGAGATGCGGACTAATTTCCCTTATTGGCACGTTTTGGGACAGAGTTAGGCGGAGATGCGGACTAATTTTCCTTATTGGCGCATTATGGGGCTGAGTTAGGCGAAGACGCAGACTAATTTTCAGTATTGGCGCGTTATGGGGCTGAGTTAGGCGGAGACGCAGACTAATTTTCAGTATTGGCGCGTTTTGGGGCTGAGTTAGGCGGAGACGCAGACTAATTTTCAGTATTGGCTCGTTATGGGGCTGAGTTAGGCGGAGACGCAGACTAATTTTCAGTATTGGCGCGTTATGGGGCTGAGTTAGGCGGAGATATATTAATTACGAGCCACCGGCCCACAGCGGGGCAGGTGGCTTGCCCAGCGCACAAAAGGCTATCCCTCCGTCATCAACTGACGTTGGGATAGCCTTTTTCGAGCGCTACGCTTCTCACTTAAATTAAGCCACTTTATTGTAAGTCATAATCCAAATCGACCCGGCAACGATAGTTAGCACAATGATCAAACCAAGGAGGAGCACCATAAGATTATATCTAGGCTTCCCTTCCTCCTTCAGATGCATGAAGTAGAACAATTGCACCACGAACTGTAACACTGCCGAAGCAAGCAGCAACACAGTAGCCGCCTTGCCTTCCAGCAAATCGTTCATAACGACGATGAGCGGAATAGCCGTCAGTACAAGCGACATAACGAAACCAATGACATAAGACTTTAGAGAGCCATGTGATTCATGATGCTCATGCTCACCGTGGGAGTCATGTGTATCAACAGAATGCTGCGCCATCTTACATCACCCCCATCATGTACACGATCGTAAAGACGAATATCCATATAACATCGAGAAAATGCCAGTAGAGGCTAATAATATTTACTTTGCGACGCGTAACAGAATTGATGCCGTGCTGCTTCAGCTGAATCATGATTGCAATCATCCATACGAGACCGATAGTGACATGAAGTCCGTGAGTCCCGACTAATACATAGAACGCAGACCACTGAGCACTCGTAGAGATAGAAGCACCCTCGTGAACCAATGTCATGAATTCAGTTACCTCAAGAGCAATAAACGAAGCTCCCAGCAATACGGTAACCAATAACCATCTAATAAGTCCTTTGCGGTCCCCACGATTCATTGACAGGACTGCCAAACCACTCGTAAAGCTACTTGTCAGCAAAATAAACGTCTCTGCGATGACTCCCGGCATTTCGAACAGTTCAGCTGGTGTCGGACCGCCAGCCGTATTGCCGTTTAACACGACATAAGTCGCGAACAACGTACCGAATAATATACAGTCAGTGATCAAGAATATCCAGAAGCCCATCATACGCAGCGATTCGAGATCGTGATGTCCTTCTTTTCCATGGCCATGATCATGCTCTTGTGAAGGCTTAGCAATGATATGATTTCCTGATTGCGCCATTAGACAACCCTCCTCGCCGCAGCTTCTGTGCGTTTAATTTCATCGACCGAGATATAGTAATCCGTTTTATAACGGAAAGAGTGTACGAGCATACAGACAGCAACACCGATTAAACCAGGAATAGCCATCCACAACCAATCGAATACGAAGCCAAAACCCGCCACAAACCAGAATGCCGACATGACAAAAGGAATACCCGAGTTTTTCGGCATGTGAATCGGTTCAAGCTGCGGCCGTGGCTTAGGCGCATGACCTTGAGCAATTCGCTGCTTTTCTTCCCAGAAATCATCCTTCTCAGTCACTTGAGGCAATGTGGCAAAATTATAAAGCGGAGCCGGTGATGGAATGGTCCATTCAAGCGTTCTTCCGTCCCAAGGATCGCCAGTCGTATCTTTCTCCATGAACTTAATGCTGTGCAAAATTTGCCAAACCTGAAAGAGGAATCCGATTCCCATTAAGAAACCACCGATGGTCGAGGTCAGATTGAGCTCATACCAGCCCTTATCCCAGCCGTAGCTGCTTACGCGACGGGTCATCCCCATCAAGCCAAGGAAATATTGCGGCATAAAGCACACATAGAAACCGATATTCCACGTCCAGAAAGCCCATTTGCCGATTTTTTCGTTCAGCTTGAAGCCGAACACCTTCGGCCACCAGTAATATAGTCCCGCGAAATATCCGAAGGCAACACCACCAATGAGCACCTGATGGAAGTGGGCAATTAGAAAGTAGCTATTATGGAACTGAAAGTCAGCCGGTGCGACGGACAGCAGTACTCCCGTCATCCCCCCTACAACGAAGCAGGGAATGAAGCCAATCATCCAGAGCATCGGCGTTGGGAAGGAAAGTCTTCCGCGGTACATAGTGAACAGCCAGTTAAACACCTTAACACCTGTCGGAATAGCTATGATCATCGTCGTTACCGCAAAGAACGCGTTGACATTTGCTCCCGACCCCATCGTAAAGAAGTGATGCGCCCAGGTGAAGAAAGAGAGCAAGCTAATACTCATCAAGGCAAATACCATCGATTTGTATCCAAACAGTTTTTTCTTAGCGAATGTCGCTGCGATCTCCGAGAAAATACCGAAGGCAGGAAGCACGACGATATACACCTCCGGATGTCCCCACATCCAGATAAGGTTAATATACATCATCGGATTTCCCCCGCCATCTAGCGTAAAGAAATGCGCTCCGAGGTAGCGATCTATGAAGAGCAAGGCAAGAGTAACAGTCAAGATTGGGAATGCTAGTATTATTGTCAGACAGCTCGAGAGCACTGACCATGAGAACATCGGCATTTTCATCAGCTTCATGCCTGGTGCACGCATCTTAAGAATGGTCACTATAAAGTTGATTCCTGTCATCAGACTCCCGATTCCAGATATCTGAATACCCCAAATATAGAAGTCTTGCCCTACTCCAGGGCTGTGTGAAATTCCGGATAATGGCGGATACGACAACCACCCTGCATCAGGCGAACCACCGATAACGAACGATACGTTAAACAGCATCGCACCAAAGAAGAACAACCAGAAGCTTAGGGAGTTAAGGAATGGAAAAGCAACGTCCCTTGCACCTAGCTGAAGCGGAACGACCAGGTTAAATAATCCGAACATGAGCGGCATCGCCATGAACAATATCATGATGACCCCATGAGTCGTAAAGATCTGATTATAGTGTTCCGGAGAAAGGAATTCCGAATCCGGAATTGCAAGCTGCGTCCGCATGAGCAACGCATCGACTCCGCCACGGAATAGCATGAGCAATGACGCAATCACGTACATGATGCCGATTTTCTTATGATCGACAGTCGTTAGCCAATCACGCCACAGCCACGTCCATTTTTTGAAATAGGTAAGCGCGAATACGACTGCAATAATTGTAAGTCCAATGGAGACGTCAGCTCCATAGATAAGTGGATCGCCCGTAACGAAGAAATCAGAGGCGAAATCTTTAATTTTGTCTAACATGCAGGCACCTTCCTTTCCCTTTACTTCGTATGACCTTCATGATTTGTTGAAGAATGATCTTCCTTTTCTATTACAGGCGCTTTATCACTATCAGCGGCTTTGTCCGAATTTGAATGAGAGCCATGCTCATTATTATTACTTCCACCCTCAGAAGAAGGATGATTATGACCACCGTACTTCGTCACAATTTCTTGGAACAATCCTGTTGGAATGGAAGAGAACGTTTCAACCTCTGACACACCCGGAATCGCTAATTGCTCATAACCTTCCTTAGTAAGGGCAGGTGAAGAGTCCTTAACGCTTTGTACCCAAGTATCAAATTCCTCTTGAGAGGTAGCTTTGGCTGTAAACTGCATTTTCCCGAACTCACGTCCGCTAAAGTTAGCACCCATACCTAAGTAAGAGCCAGGCTCATTTGCAATGAGATGAAGCTTCATAGCCATCCCAGACATTGTGTAAATTTGGCCGCCTAGCTGTGGAATCCAGAAAGAATTCATTGGAGCGTCGGAGGTAAGTTCAAATTGTATCGGTACATTATCAGGAAACTGAATATAGTTAACCGTCGCTATACCCTGATCAGGATATTGGAATAGCCACTTCCAGTCCAACGAGGTCACTTGAATGACAATTGGCTCTGCTTCATGCTCAAGTGGTTTTGACGGCTCAAGCTTATAAGAATATTGAACAGTTATGACAGCAAGTATCGCTATTATTACAATGGGAATGGACCACCAGATCGTTTCGAGCTTCGTGCTATGCTCCCAGTTGGGATCGTACTTTGCCTTTTTCTCCTTACGATATTTCCATACAATATAGAATGTAAGAATCAACACTGGCACGATAACCACCAAACAAAGCACGGTGGAAATAATGATCAAATCCAATTGGTGCTTGCCGATTTCTCCTTTCGGATTCAGCACGATCAACTTATCGCCACATCCGGTCATTAGAATCGTCATCGCAAGTAGCGACATCATTGCCGTAAGGCGTCGAAGCCCTTTCATCATTTCCATCTCTCCCATCTTCTTGCTAAACCATTACCCTTTTATAGAAACCCGAAAGCATTTAATGCCGAGGGCTGTCGAAATTTCAGTGCTTCAGAAACTCAGCATCCCCTCTTCTGTAATCAACATATCAGAAAGATCAGCAATGTTCTGCACAGTTAACAAAGGCGACAAATAAACGTTGAAATTTCGCAATACTTTGTTCACCGTTTTGACGAATTGTGAATTTTATTACATACTTTTAACAAAAAAAGATCGCACCCGCAGGAAGAACCTGCAAGTGCGATCTTTTTCCGAAGCTTCTTAGACAAGCTCCTCTGCAGCTGTTGCTGGAGAGGCTTCCTGGTTTTTCTGCATAAGTGGAGCAATTACACCGAAAAGCATAATTTGACTTCCTCCAATTAAGAAACCAATTCCGACCATCAAGCCTAGGTTGCGATCGTTAAACTGTGCAATGTTCATAAGGCAACAGAGAACACCTACACCAATAATAATCATGGCAACCCATTTCAACATACGTGACATTTCTTTATTTTTCATGAGGCTCAGCTCCTCCCGTGAAAGCGCTATATGTGAATATTCTATCACAACCTTGTGACGAATTAAAGTCGAAATTCACATTTTAGACAAAAACGGGCTAGAGCCGTGCAAGCGAACGGTTATTCTGCAGGTACAGGTGCAACAGCAGCTTCAGGTGCCTGCTCGATAGCTATGCCCGGCTCATTCGATTTAGCTTCTGTATCGCCCTTTTTGCTGCTAAGCTCGGTTAGAAGCTGTTGACCTTTAGTTTGAATGTTATCTAGAGCTTCCGATATTTTTAGTGTGCCAGCAGTTACGCCTTGCATCTCCTGCTGTGTCAAGCCCTCGAATCTCATGTAAAATTCCTGTGGAAGCTTATCAAAGTCCTTATACATGTTCGATTGCGTCGGCTTAAGGCTGTAGAAAGCTTCCATGTGATGGCCATCCTCGTTGCTAAGGAACTGCGTTCGAGTTGGAAAGCCACCATTCTGAGTTTTAGAAGTCACCCTTGCAAATTCTGGTCCATTGACGTAGCTTACAAATTTCCAAGCAGCATCTATGTTCGGTGATTTAACGTCAATAGCAAATATTTGGTTAAGGCTCATTCCCGTGCTTTCGTCAGGTGATTGCGGATTTACAGGAACAGTCACTAAATCCCAATTCTGAACACCCTTATCTTTAAGAACGGTTTTAGCTGTTTTTATCTGTTCTAATAAGTAGTTGCCATCAATGCTCATTGCAACCTTACCTCCAATGAATGGATCACTAAGAAGGTAACTCTCGTATGTGCCGCCTTGGTTATTTGCATAAGGATCTTCTGTATAGAGGGAGCCTGACTTTATCGCCTTATCCGCTAGCTCGAACGCAGCTTTCCATGAATCTGAATTAATCATCATCTTCATAGTCGTTGGGTTAATATAGGAAAGCCCTTGAGAAGACCCAATATTAAGGCCTAAATAATATAAGCTGCTTTGATAACCTTGTTTTAATCCATATACGCGGTCTTCCTTCGTACCATTGGTAGGGAATCTCTCAGCCAGCTGCAATAACTTATCCCAGCTCATTCGATCCTCTGGGAAGGGGACTCCGTATTTGGTAAAAAGATCTTTATTGTAGTAGATCGCTTGACCGTAGAAGTTAGGTGTTAATCCATATAAAACCCCATCGCTTTGTTGTTTTATATAGTCAATAACTCCTGGCACTATGCCTTCAATATCATATTTATCTTTTTTAATTAAGGTGTCGAGATTGTATAGCTTCCCTTCACCAGCCATTCTCGCATACTCGTCTGTACTGAGCATCAAGACATCCGGCTTCTTCTCATCAATAAATTCCTGCATCGCTTTTTTCATATCCTTGCCTTCTTCATAATTGACACTTTGAGTAGAAATAATTTCTACCTCAACCTCAGGATACAGTGCGGAGAATAGCATACCATACTGCTGATAGAAGCCTCTCTCATCGTAATACATAACTTTAATAGATGACTTTTGTCCGTCCTTAGAGTCATTTCCGCCAGAGCTACAACCCGCCAGAATTCCTGCAAGCATGGCAATAAATAAACCTATAGTCAAAATTCGATTCGTACGCATGAATACACTTCCTTCTTCTATTGGATATATGTATTTTAAGAGTAATTCTCCAGCAACCCCCTTTGCCTCCCATAATTTGACTCCATTTTTACATATTGTACCATAATGGCATTTGATAGTTTGTTAAATTTTTCTTAAAAGAGCCTTATTTTTATATGATATTAGTAGGATGAGAACCTAAATCTTAAACCTAATACGTGTCAGGTAGCGGATGATATTCAAACCAAGGAACACACCTGCAAGAGCTCCAATGTAATACCAAATCAAACGACTTTGACTATAAAAAAAGCCAGACAGTATTGATCCACTCGCCAATGCGAAGCACACCACAAAGCTGATCTGTACTGCCCGTTCCCACCCTCTGAAAATAAGCAGCTTCCCATTGTTTTCTGTACGGGTGCGTATAAATGCCATTAACCCGCCACCGACAGTTATAGCCAATAATCCGCCCATAATCATGACGTACTTAAGAGTAATTTGAATGTGGTCTACTGCAACATAGTTTATGGGGTTGAAATACTGCTCTATTTTATAATACGAATTAGCATTAATGGGGATATTATTAATCCGCAAGAAGGATTGAACCAATGTCCATAACGAGTAGGGCAAAATTAAAATCAAAAGCGAGAACACGCTTTGAGAGGCTATACTCCCGCATATGGTTCCTATAAACATAGCAAGCGAGTATACTGCCCCTACTGACAACACAGTGTATAGAACCTCTTTGACGTGAAAAGCAAGACTAAAATAGGAAGAAACCGGTGAGCTCGCAATAATAGCCATATCAATAAGTGTATTAATAAGTAATGAACCGATTAACAGCCCGGTGCCAAACAACCACTTGGTAACAAAGATGCTGCTCCGAGAATAGGGAAATGAGAAGAGTAATTCCTGAGAACCGTTTCTTCTCTCCCAGCCTACCTGTACAAACGCTAACACAAATAAGGCGATCATTAGCCAAATTCGGCTACCGGACTCGAAAGCGCCATATTGATAAGCATCAAGGGTATGACGAACAGCGCTCACATTCCTGTCGATCCATTCGGGCTCGCCCATAAACCATGAATTGTATCGTTGCAATCCCAATGTTAACAAATGACCCAGAGGTAATATCCACAGAATGGCACTCGCTTGCTTCGCTTCCCTTAACGCCAACGACTTAATCCACATGCTTACGACCTCCCAGCTTCCACACGAACAAATCCTCCAGCTTCATTGGCAATGGCTCCATTAATAGCGGATTAAACTTACCCATTTCCTCCAATATGCTAATTTGAGCTTTCGTATCTACTAATACTGTATATACACGCCCAACTCGATCCAAGACATGGACACTTGGAGATTTCAGCCACACCGTAGGAGCCTCTTCTCGGAATACGACTTGAAACTTGCAGATGGCTCCATTCGTCGCATCCGTTATAGAGTGCGTTTCTATTGCTCCATCCTTCATTAGCAGTATCGTATCCGCGATTCTTTCAAGCTCCCCCAGCATGTGGGAGGAGATGACGAGCGTCGTGCCCTCTTCCGCAGCTTCCATCAGTAATTTCGTTATCTGCTTGTTGGCTATGATATCAATCCCGTTCGTTGGCTCGTCCAGCAATATGTATTGCGCTTTAGTAGATAATCCAAGAGCGATGCTGAACATCATCCGCATTCCTTTAGAGAATTGCCTGATTTTTCGATTGTGCGGGAGCTCCAGTCTATGTAGCGTTTCTTTGAAATAATCTCTATCGAAGAAAGGGTAGACTCGGGAAAATAACTGAGCGCTATCCATAGCTGTATAGTTCAATAACGCCTCTGGGCTATCGGGTATAAAAACAATGTTCATCTTGTTTCCAGGCGAGCTGTAGATGGACTCCCCCTCATACTCCACGGTCCCAGAATCCGGAGTAAGAACACCAGCCATCGTCTTGAATAGCGTTGTTTTACCGGTTCCATTACGCCCTACCACTCCAACAACCTGTCCCGGCATAAGCTTGAAATTAACATTCCGCAGCACTACCTGCTTATCTATCGTCTTATTCAGGTCTCTTACTACTAGCATCTGTTTCCCCCCAGTAATGTTCGACTTCTTGATTTATCCACTTTTGAAAATCCACCTTAGCCACACCTAAATGACGAGCTTCCACAACTAGTCGCTTTAGCTCCTCACGAAGCTGCTTGTGCCTTTCCCGCTCCATCCCCGGAGCTGAAGCTGGCTTACACACAAATGTACCCTTGCCTCTCACGGTTGCAATGACGCCCTGCCGTTCCAGCTCTTGGTAGGATTTCGCAACTGTATTTGGATTGATGAGCAGCATGCCTGATAGCTCTCTAACGGAAGGAATCTTGTCCCCCTCGCGTAAAGCGCCTTTAACAATAAGCTCCTTCATTTGATTAACGATTTGTTCGTAAATCGGTGACAGACTCCGTTCATTGATCTGTATCATAGGCCATCTGGTCACTCCTTCGCCTCACGAGTGTATTACTAAACATAGTACACATAGTACTATTTAAACTTTAAAATGGCAACATAAAAAAAGGGGAAGGCCGTCCCATAAGGTAACTTATGGGACAGCCTTTTGCTTTATCTATCGATTATAGTTTTTGCGGGAAAGTATCTCCTTGCGGTTGTTGATTGAGATCGTGAAATCTGAATGGGTAAACTCGTAACAAGGAGATTTCACGATCTCAAAGACAAACGCTTCGCTCCTACAGGAGATACTTTCCCTCTTTTTATCATCGATTAAGATGAGAAAAAAGCAAAAAGAAACCTCCCTTTAGTCAAATGGAGGTGTCGAGTTACCATTTTTTCACTTGCGCTTAATCTGCTCAACCAGCAGTTGAAAACGAAAGGTGTTGGCACAGGAATAGCTTCCCGCATCAACACTTTTTCGTCCAAACCTTCCTTACAATTCATTTTCTATCGTTCTATTTTTAGCTCATCCAGCTAGAGATTTCAAGAAAGTATGCGATAAATTGGTCCGAGGACATGGGGCGACCAGTGAAGAACCCCTGAATTCGATCACATTGCAATTGCTGCAGCCTTTGCAGCTGGCTCTCCGTCTCAACACCTTCTGCCGTTACAGATAGACCAAGGCTGTGTGACATTTCAATTACGGCCTTAGCAATCGCATCATCATCCGAATCCTCTATCATATTGAGGATAAAAGAAGGATCTATCTTCACAATGTGTACGGGAAGCTTCTTAAGCCACAGTAGTGAGGATTGTCCGATACCGAAATCATCAATAGCAATCTTGACACCGATCTCAACAAGCTCACCTAACATCTTAATACTATGCTCAAGATTCTGAACTGCTGTGTGCTCAGTAATCTCCAAACAAAGATTAAATGGTTGGATGTCTGTATCCTTAAGCACCTTACGAACTAAATCAGGGAAGTGCTCCTGTTGGAATTGTAGCGCTGAGATGTTAACGGAAATGACTAAGGATGGCATTCCAGCATGAATCCACCGTTTACATTCCAAGCACGCCTGCTCTAGAACCCATTGTCCAATTGGAATAATAAGTCCCGTTTCTTCTGCTAGCGGGATGAAATCTCCAGGCTGTATTGTTTTGCCGTCAGGCGTTTGCCATCTAAGCAAGGTTTCGGCACCGTAGACTTTACCCGTGGAGAGTGATATTTGCGGCTGAAAATGGACCACAAGCTCCCCTCGTTCCAAGGCATATCGGAGTCCTGTTTCCATATTAAAGCGCTCTACCCTCTTGGAGCTTAGAGTCGGGGTATAGATTTTCAAAGCATTACCGCTGTTATCCTTCGTATAATACATGGCCAAATCCGCATACTTGATCAAAGAGTCTACATCTTCGCCATGATTGGGATACAGACAAGCCCCAATACTCGCAGACAAGTAAAATTCCTGTCCCTCTAAGAAGAAGGGTCTTGTTAACGTCTGCAGCATCTTATCGGCTACAAGAACAACATCTTCTACTCCGTCTATTACGGATAGCAATACGATAAACTCATCTCCGCCAAGGCGGGCAATGATGTCCTGCTCTCCTACACATTCCCTTAACGAATGGGCAACACGTTGAAGCAGCAAATCACCCGCCTGATGACCAAGAGTATCATTGACGATCTTAAACCGATCCAAATCGATCATCATAACAGCGAGCTTCCGCCCATCCCGCTTCCGATCCTCCATTGCTGTTTGCAATTGATCCTTGAATAAAAGTCGGTTGGGTAATCCGGTAAGCGCATCTTCATAGGCTAGCTGGGTTATTCTTGCCTCATTAAGCTTCTTCTCCGTAATATCAGTTAAAGATCCAATAATTCGGGTTGCTTCCCCTGCTGCATTCCATACCCGATCCCCAGCAAGGAATACCCATAGGAATTGTCCATCCAATCCGCGAATGCGAAGCTCTAATTGGACCGGCTTATCCATCTTCCTCATCTTGTCCGGTTCCATGAAGGTGGCTTTGATTAAGCGCTGATCGTCTGGATGAACAAGCTCCAAGAACGATTCAGGCTCATCCGTTAGCCGCTCCGTCGATCGGCTTAGAATTTTATGTGCACGAATGTTCCAATCAATCTTGTTCGTTTCCAAATCCCAATCCCATATTCCATCATTAGTCGTTCTCGACACGATCTCCAGCTTCTCGGCAATGGATCTTACTTGTTGGAATAGTAGCTCTCTTTCCAGCGCTACAGCAAGAATCGTGAAGCTATGTCGCGACAAATCATTAGCGACGAAATTGTTTAAAGGATCGAGCGGGCCCACTAGAGCAATGTATCCCCAATTCTGAAGATCAGATTTAACAGGATGAAGAATAACGATATCTTCTCCTCCTGGAAGGGCTCCAGGCGGCAAAAAGTCTAATGGCGGGAACTCCTCTAGTGAGTACTTCGATCCTTCTAGAGGCACCCTATGACCATTCTTGCTGAACACCTGGCGCACGACCAAATGCCTTTGTTGGTTTTCATCCTCCTCCCATAGAGCTAAGCAGCCCCAATGGGATAAATTCCAGAATAAATTAGAAATATGTATTTTCTCTTCTTTGGTAGCTAAAATTAAACCCTTTGTCATCTTATAATTGTTAACCGTAATATTGTGAAGGGAAGTTCTTAACTGGGAAAGGCTCTGTAAGTAGGTATCGAAATGGGCAGCAGAATGGAACTGTGTTCTCTCGGCACAGGCGCACGATGACCTTACTATAAATTGAGCGGGTACATATACTGTATTATCTGTTAGCTCTCGGCCTTCAAGCATATCCAGAATCCTGCTTACAGCTTCTTTGGCCATCTCCTCGAAGGGCTGCCGAGAAGTCGTCACAGAAGGATAATTAACGGCTGCCTGATGGATGTCATCAAATCCAGTTACCGCTACATCCTTAGGGATAGAGTAGCCCTTGGATTGTAAGCAGTCTATAACCCCGAGCGCATTCAAATCAGATCCTGCAGCAACTGCTGTAAAAGGAAGCCCCATCTGAAGCAGCTTTTCCGTTGCGAGGATACCGCTCTCCAATAGATTGTCATTCGTCTTTATAATAAGCCGATCATCAAAAGGCACTCCGCGCTCTTCCAATGCATCTCTGTATCCCAAATACCGTTCATGTAAATCGTATTGATCCAGATGACCGATGAATGCAATCTCCCTATGCCCATGGTCAATGAGATGATTTACCATCTTCTTCATGCTCACACGATTATCCACCAGAACAGACTGCCCTTGCTGGAACGGCGATGGAAATCCAATGCAAACGAAAGGCTTCTCACTTTTTCTCAGAAACTCAAGAAAAGAAGCACTTGCACTTGGCAATATGACAATCCAAGCTTCGACAATTCCGAACGCAATCGGCTCTTCCAATGCCATTATGCCCAGATAGTCATCCGCAACCTGTATGGCGAACAGCTGTGATTCAATATCCCTAATCGCCTGATGAATAAACGGTAACATGCGACCGTAATACTCCCCGTCCAAGTGCGGTGCGATTACACCAATCCGATAACCCTGACCCACGTTGTTCCCTGCTTTCTGTGTGTAGGTAAGTTTTTATGTTCGTATTGACAAATTTCAACATTTATTTACGAAATCCTCTAGTTAGCAAATGAACTCCAGAAAAAACTTGCAGTACCGCAATCGACACCCTATTTGTTTCTCTTATTTCCCTTATCGGAAAATATGGCTCACTCTGAGAGCACATGAGCCATTTTTCTTCATAACGGACAAATCTGAGGCGTTAGAGGCTTATCTTGATTGGAAAAAACATGAAACCTTCGGTATGAAGGCTTCATGCTTCGATATAAAGAAGGCGCTTAGTGATTGTATTAAGCCTATATTCCACAGATTAAATAGCTAACTTAGGTTTGCTTAAATAGAGCTTACGAAATCTAACATAGGATACGATCCGCCAAGGAATAATGTAGCTTAACGCTACAGTTAGGAAGAGAGCTGTTTTCGTCTCGGCATCTATTCCAATTAAATAGTCTCGAAGCAAAAACCGAATAACTAGCACAGCTAGGAAGGCAATGATAAACCATACATTTTTCACAGCATAGATATTCTGATCCTCCCTGCGCTCATACCGTGTAGTTAAGATGAGAGGCACGGATAGCAAGCATCCCATGGCCGCCGCAGCGACCCATTCCCAAGATACAGCATGCACCTTAGGATTAGTCATTAGAGCAATTGCGGGTAGCATGAATAGAAGAGGGACAAGTAATCGAATTCCGTTCCCACGAATCGGACGGAACATTCCTCGCGTCCTACGCCATATAACTAGCACCGCAACCAATATAGCAATTGAATAAAATGAAGAATCCATTTTAGCTCACCCCTGAAGTGGTTTTTATATTCTAATCATATGGCAAATCGCACCCTTCAGTTAGTGACTATCGTCATCTTTTTCATCTATCCAAAGTCATATCATTTATGCCTCTCTTGCTGTGCGTCTTTAATATTCGTTATGATAGACAAAAATAGTTAATGGAGAGAGCTGAGACTATGAGGATTGTTGTGATCGGAGCGGGAGCGATCGGAGGATATATGGCGGCAAGGATGCTAGAAGCTGGACTCGATGTAACGCTTCTAGTTCGTGAGAAGCGGCGCAGCCAGCTGGAGAAAACAGGGCTTGTCGTGCTAAGCACGGCTGGCAATCACACCAGTCACCCTCCTCTACTCGTTAGTGGAGAAGCTGGAGGTCCTTATGATCTTGCGATTATTGCAACCAAAGCATACGGACTTGCTGAAATACTCAAACAAATGAAGCCTTATACGCATAGCCAGACTGTTATACTCCCGTTTCTTAATGGGATGCAGCATTTCGAGCAGATCACAAAGGCTTATCCGGAGCATCCTATTCTGGGTGGAGTAGCACGGATAGAAGCAACATTAGGGGAAGATGGAGCTATCCATCACTTAAGCGCCATTCACCATTTTGCATACGGCAAGCTTCGCAATTTAACCGATACCCAATACGAGACCATAAAGGCTACTTTATCTGCTGTGCCCATACTTGTGGAGAAGTCGAATATAGAACGAGATCTATGGGAGAAATATGCCTTTATTAATGTTTTATCCGGACTGACAACCTTATTTCAGGCTTCAGTTGGGGACATTCTCAATACAGCCTTGGGGTTGGAAACCTTCAAGCAAGCGTTCACTGAAACCTATGCGGTTATCCAGCATGCAGGTGGCGAGCTAAGTGACGGATTGATGGAAAAGCAGCTCCAGATTATAAAAGGGCTATCTGCGACCAGCACCTCTTCTATGCTACGCGACCTGATTCAAGGGCTACCGACCGAATCAGCGCATATTCAAGGTTACCTTGTTGAGCTAGCTCATCGGCATAATTGTCCCGCGCCGTTACTAGAAATCATTAACCAACGATTAGAGATTTATGAGAATAAGAGAAACCGTCAGGAAAGTTCATCCTGATATATTACCCAACAATGCCTTCTACACCGAAAATATCGAATAACAGATCAGGCCCATGAGTAAATTTATGGACCTGATCTGTTCACTCATCCTATCTTCAAAAGCATCCCAAGCTCATCCCCCGGAGCTTCCGAGCATCGGCGATACGCTTCACCAATCTCACTTAAAGACCATTCGCTCGTAATCATTGGATTAACCTTAATCCGTTTCTCTTGTAGTAATCGGATATACGCCGCAAGGTTTCTTCCTTCTGTCCAGCGCACGTAACCAAGCGGATAATCAACGCCGGCTTTCTCGTATATCTCATCGTAACGGCCTGGCCCTCCCGCTCGGGAGATGCGAATATCCACTTCCTTGGAGAACAGGGCATTCCGGTTAAAGATCGGGTTCGGCACGCCCACGATCACGATTCGACCGCGGTCCCTTAGCCAGCCGATACTTTCGTCGAGCAAAGTATCATTGCAGCCTCCGGCGCATAGGAGTACGCAATCTACTCCTTGACCACCCTCAGTATGCTTCTTTAGTTGCTCTGCAAGCATCTCATCTGATGAAGCTACATAAGCTGATGGCATACACTGATTCGCTACGCGACTTCGGGTCTCCAGCTTATCCGTGGCAAGAACGATAGAAGAGGCCGCGTAGCCAACTTGTGCCACCAATTGTCCCAAGATGCCGAGACCTACGACGAGAAGACTCTCACCGAAATGTACATCGGCCTGTCGCAAGGCATGAATCGCGATCGTGCCCAATCCGGCGAATGCGGCCTCTCGCGGATCTACGGAGTCCGGAACTGGAACTGAAAGATGCTTGGGTGCGACAATGATTTCACTATGAGTCGGCACCCCATACACTGCAGCTCTCTGTCCGGGCCGAAGATGCTCCACTGCCCCTCCAACCGCCTCAACTATCCCTACTCCACTGTACCCCGGAAGGACAAGAGCAGCTTTATTTCTTAGATGCATTAGCTCAGTTCCCGGGCTAATTGCAGAGTATTCCGTCAGAATTCTGACTTCATTATCTCCTAGCACCCCGGGTTCGAAATCCTCTAATGCCGGTACTCCATCTCTTACAACAACACGTCTCATTCCCAAAAATCCTCCAGTCCGTCCTTTACTAGGAGCGGCCGCCCTATCAACACTACTCATCCTACCTCTCATTCAAATAGACGCATGGCATTGCCATAGATTAGGTCGATACGCTCCTCTTCTTCGATGTCACCACTGGCCAGTTGTAGCGCCGTTGCCTCGGCGGTCTGAAGCGGTGTACAAGAGCTGTACGCATAGGATTGGGCCAGTCCGGCCCGACATATCGATGCAATTACGGCCAGCGGACCGTTGCAGAACCATAAATCGAACAGCACTTGGTGTATCTTGCTATCAGATGCAACGTTTCGCATGACCAAATCTCGCTCCTGATCACGTAAGCCGCTTATGAGCAAGGGATGACCATTAGCAGCCATGATCAGCTCCGCCAGTTCGTGTAGGTTAACGGCATCGACTAGCAATAATCGATGCTGCAGCCTCTCGTCCTGCAAACGTGTGCAAATCTGCAAAGGAAGCTGATGTTTACCCACCTCATCTAAGAGTTCCTGCACCCCGTCCTCACGCAACCCGTATCCGTGATAACCGGGAACGAGACGTATTCCCCTGGCCCCCATGCTTACTGCCCAATCCAGTTCTTCCTTCCATCCCGCTTCAAGTGGATTAACGATCGGAAACGGCCACAAACGCACATCCTTTGAGACTGCAGCGAACAGCTCTTCATTGCCCGTGCGGGTATCATGTCCGAGCACCGAGGATAAGTGACTTACACATATCGCTCGTAGCCCTAATCGATCCGCCATATCTGTTAACTCGCCTGCATCGGCGCGTAACGCTTGACGATCTGGCCATTGACCGACGAAAGCAAGCAAGTCGATGGCTCCATAACGGGTAAACCTATCCAGCATGATGTTCATTTCACCACCTCGGCAAGAAGCTTCGCCATATTCCCTTCCGTAACGAGCTCGAACTCCCGTTCCGACAACCGGGCGCCTAGAACTTTGCCCAAGTTGCTCGCGAGGCAAGCGTAAGGCAGGTCAGAACCGAATATAACTCTTTCCGCCCCGAGCCGATTAACGGCAAGCGCAACTTCTCCTGCGCCGATAGGGGTTCCTGATGTATCTGTGTAAATATTACGATAATTAGCGATTGTATTGATGGCCGTTTCAGCTTGTCCGCCTAGATGAGCCATAATGAGACGTGCTTCAGGATATCGTCGTGCCAACTCTGCCACATGAACGGCTGTGGACTCATAATGGAGCTGATCTATAGATTTTCTCCATGCATGAATCAGAATCGGTGCGCGATAAGCAATTGCTTGCTCGACAAAAGGGTAGACGAGCGGATCATTGCAGAGTGTAGCTACCCAAAGCTTAATTCCGATCATCCCTTGATCTTCCATTCGTCTACGATAATCCTTCAAGGCCTCTTTGCCATGCCGAGGATTTATATAGCAATACCCAGCCACCCGATCTCGATGGGTGCGGATGACATTAACCATGTCATCGTTCGCTTTATGAACCTCCTCGAATGTCGGGCTGTGGTTCAAGGAATTCAACGAGCTCCCTACAAAGAGTCTTATTCCTAAACGATCGCCTTCTTCTAACGTTTCATGATGCAAGTCGGAGCCTTGGAGATGGATGTGCGCGTCAATCATTGGCGTGACCATCCCCTAGCTTGGATTCAGATAATGCCGAAACGAGATCTTCAAGGGCATACACGAAACCGAAAAATAGAGACACGCTCCATAGGGATAGCTGTTTAGCCTCTTCACCCCGTGCCGTTTCTTTATTTTCGACAGCCGTTACTGCTTCAGGGACTACCGAACAAAGCAGCCCATGCCGCTTCATATCATGCATTCCCCCGGGATTCAACAGAAGACAAGCATTAAGAGCAAAGCCTGTATAGATCAAATGGTTAATTCCACGTTCTTGGCATAGGGCAAATAATTGTCCCGAAGTGGCAACTACACCTTCATTTCCACGCGGTTTAACCGAATCAGGAATATCCAGGCGGGCAAAGCCAGCGTTAATATCATCGATATTGTGAGTCCCTGGGAAAGCATTCGCCTTGCGAAAAGCTTCTAGGCTAGCATGAGACTCATCGACAGAAATTTGCTCGATCTTGTGATCCTCTTCCCCTGCGAGCTCAACCGCATGCTTGTATCCCGGATATTGTTTATAATAATCTCCGATCGGCTCTACCACATGAAACACCGTCATACCCGCTTCTCGGCTAGCGCTTAATAATCTAGGTAGCTCCTGCTCGGCAATCGCATTGGCTCGAGTTAAAAATTCAACCGCCCTATACCATCCAGGAAATTGGTCTCGCGACCCGGAATCCCATGCATGCATAACAACGATAGCCGTGCGGGATAGATCCAGCTCCAAGTCGTCTTTGCACCACCCCGCGTAGCCTTCACCGGGGAATTCAAGCTGATCGTCTGCATCAAACTGTTTGTAATAGCCTGTTTTCACCCTCATCTTCAATGTCCCCCATTATCCTTTAACCGCGCCGATCGTGAGTCCTTTTACGAAAAAGCGTTGGAACGCAACGAACAAAATGACGATAGGCGCCATCGTCCACGTTGCCCCTGCCAATACAAGACCATAGTCAACGTTCTGCAATTGCATAGAGGCAAGTCCGACTTGCAGTGTTCGCATATTCCGAGATTCCGTCGCAAGAAGCGGCCATAAGAAATCGTTCCATTGTGTAATGAATCCGAAAATACCTACGATCGCCAACACCGGCATTGAAACAGGCACGATGATATTCCAGTACGTACGCCATTCCGAGCATCCGTCCATTCTCGCCGCTTCAAGCAAATCTTCGGGAATGGTCTGCATAAACTGCTTCGATAAAAATACCGCCAAAGGCGATACGAGTATCGGTAGCAGCAGTGCCCAATACGTGTTAAGAAGGCCCATATCTCTGATTTGCATGAACAGGGGTACCATGATGATCTGAGTCGATGTCATCATGATGCTTACGATAGCCCAGAACAGAATGCGCTTGCCTGGAAACTGCTTCTTGGCGAAGGCATAGCCAGCCATGGAACAAAGAATGACGTTTCCTAACATCCCGCTTATAGCCACGATCAAGCTGTTGGATGTCCAGACCCAGATATTCCCGTCCAACAGCTTCTTGAAGTTATCAAGTGTAAATCCTCCCCAAGATAAATCCGGAGGGGTTTGAATTGCAGACGTTGGCGGCTTAAACGACTGAAGCACCATCCAGTAAAACGGAAAGAGCAATGCGAGAGCCGCTATACTCAGTATGATGAAGCTTACCAATTGATACCCTTTAATACGAAGGATGACTAACCCCTCCCCTTCTTTATAGCACCTGTTGTCGCCATCAATATTCCAAATCTTCGGACATTGTTCGGAACTGGAAAATAGCAATAATCATAACGATAACTAGCAAAACAACCGCCTGCGCGGATGCAACGCCAAAATCAAACTTCTTAAACGCATTCTCATAAATCAAATAACCGATTGTCGTTGTT
Organism: Cohnella abietis; assembly: GCF_004295585.1. NCBI lineage: Bacteria > Bacillati > Bacillota > Bacilli > Caryophanales > Paenibacillaceae > Cohnella > Cohnella abietis. Next base: position 6,412,447 of record NZ_AP019400.1, read on the forward strand.
GAACGGTTAGGACCGCCCCCAGTAAGCATATAGATCGGAGCGAACACTTGAAAAGATCCGACCGTATTTACAACGATCAAATACGTTAGCGTCGGCTTTAACATCGGCAATTTGATTTTGATCATCTCTTGCCATAGATTTGCTCCATCGATGCGCGCCGCTTCCTGATAATCCTTCGGTATACCGCCGAGTGAGGTTACGAGAATTAAGATGTTCGCTCCCTGTGAAACGGCTACCGTCATTAGAATAATCGAAAACAAAGCAATTTTCGGATCGCCTAGCCACAAAATAGGGGAAACCCCGACAAAATCAAGCAGATAATTAAGCAATCCGAACGAGGGATGATACAGCCAGAGCCATATGATCGACACAATGACGATCGGAGCAACACTCGGCAAATAAAATGCGGATTTAAACACACCTTGCATCCGTTGCTGGAAGGGATCTATCATGAACGCTGCAATCAATGACAAAACCAGTCCTGCAACTACCGTTATGACGGTAAAAACCGCGGTAATCCATAGGGATTTCCAAAAGAAGCTGTCGCCGAACACATGATTGTAATTGCTGAAGCCAACCCATTCATAGCCGTTTAACGTCCACTTCTGAAAACTAAGCTGAAGACCCTTGAAGATGGGCAGGAACATGAATCCGGCGAACAAGAGGCAAGCCGGCAATAAAAAGAGATAGCCCGGAAGTGCTTTTCGTATACGATACATATGTTCTCACCTCAATCACTGCTTCTCAGCGATTTCACTCCAAAGTCGTCAAGTCCATTTACATCGGGTTTATGAAGCGCCTGACCACCTAACTTAGTATCATTAAGCGGTCAAGCGCCCTTGAATTCCTGTTATTGCAGCTTTTCCTTGATTAACTTGTCCAACGAATCGAGAGATTCGCCGACCGTCTTACCACCGGTAAGGATCGCCTGTATTTCCTTCTCCCAATCTCCCACGCTAACTAAACCAAATGCACGTGAAAACACGGAGTTTCCATAATTGGACAAGGCGTCGAAATACGTCATTACTGGATCGTCGCTATACAGGTTTCCGGAAGAATTTCGTGCCGGGAACGTTCCGATTTGCTTAACGATTTTAGAGTTTTCGGCATTCGTAATAAAACGCGCGAATTCCATGACAAGCTTCTTCTTCTCTTCCTCTTTCTGCTTAAATACGATAAAGCCACCTACGTTATTCCATGCTGCAGTCTCTTGGCCTTCTCCATGAGGAGGAGCGACAAATGCGATTTCAAAAGGCTTCGGAGCCTTCTTCACTTCTTCAAGCAAGAAAGGAGCATCTGGCATCATCGCGATTTGCTGATTTAGAAACATTTCCTTCGCATTCATTGCGCTTATTCCCGCTCCACCCGGAGGAGCAACTTTATGCTTATTAGCTAAATCTATCGTGAATTGCAAACCATCTGCGAACGCCTTATCGGTTATCGTGGATTGATCGAAATTCGGGTTCACGATATTACCGCCGTTCGTCAATCCGTTTAAGTACATGTAGAACGGTGCATCCTTGCCCCAGACTACAGTCCCGTAAACATCGGGCTTGCTCCCTCCACTCCGATTGAATGTCGTAGCTTGAGCCGCTTTAAGGTACTCGTCTAAGCTCCAGTCCCGTAGCTCCCTGCTTGTCGGCAGTAGGTCGGTAGCATTTCGCTCCTTAAACAAATCCATGTTCACGGCAACCGCCGATACCATTTTTAGCCAAGGCCACATGTAAGCTTGATCCTTATATTTAATCGCGCCTTTCACCGCTTCCGAATAATCGTCCCAGTCGGCTTGAGTTAGAAATTCGTCTATCGGCTCGAGGACACCCATTTTGCCGTATTTCGTAACCCCGCCAAAGTTATTGATGGTGTAAACCAAATCCGGTGGCGATCCAGCGGCGACGCCTACATCGATTTTCTCTGTACCGCCAGACCAGTCAAGTAGTTCAACGGAGATGTTCGCTTGAGGATACTGCTCCTTAAACTGACGGGCATATTCTTTAGCCCAATCGTCCGGATTACCATTCCCATCACCATTAATCCCGTTCATCATCGGATAGATCCAAAGCTTAATCGGGATTTCGCTTACTTTGCCTGTCTCTTTCGCGCCTTCCGATGATTGGCTCGCTGTAGAACCCTTATCGGAGTTGTCCTTCGCACAAGCCGACATAATCATGCCGAAAATGAAAACGGTTGCTAAAATAATGGATAATTTACGCATTTGTGTACCCCCATTTTTGTAGTATGAACACATTCATTAACTATCGGCTTTATAACGATCACTCCAACGCAGCTCACAACCTCCTAATGAGTTTATTCTTCTTTCAAATTTCGTCAAAAATATGATATAATTCAAGTACGCCATAAAGGTTATATGTACCGCACCTGTACCCTTTATGTTAGAGGTCGTTTCCACCTCTGTCAATCTATTTTTGTTACTACATCTCACATTTCGTCAATTAATCTAACATGCATATCCCCTGTGTCTTCCTAGATTGGGAATATGCATCGGTTTATTTGCTTGTTGTTCTTATAGGATTAGGAGGGACTTCATGCGTAGAGAAAATGAGTTTCTTTACACTAAATTGTACAAAAACCTAAAGGAGCAAATCTGCACCGGACTTATTAAGCCCGGAGAATACTTGTTGCCCGAAAATGAATTGAGCACCCATTACGGGATTAGCCGCAAATCGGTACGTCACGCTCTTTCCTTGCTTCAGGAAGACGGACTGATCATCAAACGCGTCGGTCTTGGCACGATGGTACCGGAAGATTTAATAATCGAGAAATCGGAGCCGCAAACACTACGGATTCTGACTCCATCCCCCGCTTTCTTTCTTGAACGCGGTTTGCCTATTTTCATTGAGGCCTTTAATAAGAAGCATCCACATATCGAAGTTAAAGTTCTCGGACTACCGGTCGATAAGTTTTGGGAGTCCTTCCGCTCAAGCAATGAGATGGGCTTGATTGCCGACCTCGTCCTTGTCCCTGACATGAAGTTCTCGGAATGGAGTGGCTCAACCGATTTCGTTGACATAGCTCCGTTCATATCAGATCTCACCAATTCGATTTATCCCAAGCTGATGAATCACTTCGGTAGCGAAGGTAAAATGTTAGCTGCTCCGTTTACCTTTTCTTCCGTATTTTTTGCCTGTAACCCGCGGTTGTTCGAACAACATGGTATACCGGTTCCGAACGACCGTTGGAGCTTCGATGAATTCATTGCCGCTGCCGAGCAGCTTACTCTCGTACAGGACGGCATCACGACACAATTCGGTTTTTCCATGCATCCCGTCGTTAATCGTTGGCTAGCTTTGGCCGTTATGAACGGGTTTGCGCCTAGAGATCAAGCCAACCATACACAAATCCTGTCACGTACCTTGTCTGTTATTCAGGACTTGTTTTTCCGCAAACGAATTGCCACTACGTTTCCTGATATGGTGTGGCCTAGAACCCCATTCATTCACGGAAAATCCGCCATGGTCCTGACCACGACATTCGAAATGGCAAACTGGCAAAACGACGACATGGACTTTATCCCGAAGGTAATTCCAATGCCGTTCGACAATGATCGCTCAACATTGCTTCTGGCGAATGCCTTTATGATCCCAGCTTCTAGCCAAAATGTGCAGTCCGCCGTATCGTTTATCCGCTCCGCATTGGAGGACGCTACACAACGGGAATTGACCGAGCAAACACTGTTTCTTTCCGTTAAGGAACCTATTAACCTGCAAGCGAAAGAGGATCCTTATTTGCACTCTTTGAATATTGCCAACAATCAAATCGACAACGACTACTTTATTAATGAGTTGTTCGATGATACCGTTCGGAATGCTCTTGAAGAGGAAATGAGTATGTTTTGGCTTGGGCTTGAGCCCCCTTCTTCGATTGTGGATGTGTATGACAAGCTGATTCTGGAGTGCGTGCAAAGATAAAAGTGAAGGACCCTGCCCGCTTAAGAGCGATCAGGGTTTTTTTGAATTCCAAGCAAGCATAAACGGCTTTCGCTGTCTTTTGGTTAGCGAAAGATTGTTTATGTCGGGATGGGAACCCCCCCGAGCTTTCTGCTCTCTTCCGCGGCTTCCAGGAACCGAATGATTTCGGCGGTTTCCGACCATTGAATCGGCGATTGCTTTGTTCGGAAGAAATTCATGATCTGTTCAAGCAGACTTGCGTAAAAAGGCTTGGCATCCGGACTTATTTCAAAGGAGAACCGTTGTTTATCCTCGCCATGAATAACCGCCCCGAAGCGACTATCCGGTCTACGTTCGAGCCTTACAGTGCCGATACGACCGTCGTGCCAGCGTCCGGTTACGATTTCATAGTCGTCTTCTACCCAAGCACTTATGCTAGCACAACCTGTTCCCAATATCGCATATAACATTTCTACGGAATGAATTCCATACCAGAAATAAACAGATTGAGTCGGTTCAACGATAAATGGACCTCGAGTCTCGGCAGCCGCAACGTTTGATCTACCAATTGCAGCTAAGCACTCGCGCATTTGTTCCGCATAGCGCAAGGAAGAGCTACTCATGATCGGAGTCCCCCAACGTTTGGCTATTTGATGAATCTCTGCCGCTTCTCTAGCGGACAAAGCCAAAGGTTTATCGATAAACACCGGCTTCCCATAGGGGGCGATGGCTTGAAATTGCTCCAGATGTACGCGTCCGTCCGCCGATTCCAGCAAGATCGCGTCGCAGCTTTCCGCGACTTCTTGGAGGCTATCCATCTTCAATATACCGAATCTGTCGCTTAATAGATTCATATAATCGTCCACGCGACTGATGCTTAAGGGGAAATCCGCTGATCCGCCGGCATAAGCGCAAACGACGCGTCCCCCAGGGATATGATCCTTATGGTGAATGTCATTAATCATACTCGAGAACACTACGGCATGCGACGTATCTGTGCCGATTAGACCTATTCGAAGTTCATTCATAGGCAGAGAGCGCAGCGAGTCTGCTTATCGCGATATCGGCCAGCAAAGCCGCACCAAGCGGAATGCACTGTTCGTTTAACCTATACTTCGGATGATGGAGTCCGTAAGCGGACTGCGCATCTTTCTCTGGACCCGATCCCAGCCAAAAGAAACACCCCGGAATATGATTCAGGTAGACGGAAAAGTCCTCCCCAGCTAGAGTCGGCAACGCATGTATTCTTCTTTCGGATCCAATGGTATTGTCGATAATCGCATTCACATGGGCAACGTTCTCATCCGGATTAACGAGCACCGGCACCTGTCGGATATAATTCAGCCGAGCTTCGCATTGATAACCCTCTGCAATTCGTTGAACAATTCGCTCGATCCGTTCGGCCAATCCGTCACGAACGTCCGGATGGAATGCACGGACTGTCCCCGTCATCTCGCATGTATGCGGGATAACGTTATTCGCTTCACCAGCGCGAATGCTTCCGATCGTTACGACGACCGGATCGAAAGGCGATACTTCGCGGCTAACAACAGTCTGCAGCGCCTGAACGATCGCCGAGGCGCAGACGACCGGATCAATGCTTTGATCGGGAATCGCACCGTGCCCACCTTTGCCTTTCAGAAAAATCTCTATACGGTCGACGGAACCCATCATAGATCCGGCGCGGGTAGCTGCCCATCCGGCGGAAAGCGTCGGTAGATTATGCAAGCCGTAAATTTCGCTTACCCCATTCAAAACGCCTTGTTCGATCATCGCTTTCGCGCCAGCATTTATTTCTTCTGCGGATTGAAACAACAACCTCACAGTTCCGTTCAACTTAGCACCTCCGGCAAGCAATTCCGCCGCTCCGAGCAGTATCGCCGTATGTGCATCGTGACCGCAGGCGTGCATAATTCCCGGGCGAGACGAGGCAAACGGCACACCCGTTTCCTCCTGAATCGGAAGAGCGTCCATATCCGCCCGCAATGCGACAATCGGACCGGAACGTTCGCCGACAATTTCGGCGACAATACCATGACCCCCAACGCCCGTGCGGTAAGGTATGCCGAGGCGGTCAAGCCGTTGCGTAACTTTGGAAGCCGTCTCGGCCTCTTCGAAACTAAGCTCCGGATAACGATGAAGCTCCCTACGGAAATCCGTCCATTCTGGCGCTAATTCATTTGCTTTCTCCAACCATGTCGTCACTTGGGTTTCCCGCCTTTCTTTCCGTAAAGCTGCTCCATGATTTTGCGCCCTGTCGGCGTCTGCGCGAGGCCGCCTTTGGCGGTTTCCCGATGCTTCTCCGGCATTGCTGCTCCGACCTCCAGCATGACCCCGATCACTTCATCAGACGGTATCGCGCTGCGGACGCCGGCAAGCGCCATATCCGCCGCGGCCAATGCCGTAACGGCGCCGAAGCCATTTCTCACGATGCACGGAATCTCCACCAGTCCGGCAACCGGATCGCAGATGAGCCCCAGTGAGTTTTTCAGCGCCAGTCCGACGGCATGAACGGCTTGCTCCGGCGAACCTCCGCGTATTTCGGTCAGCGCGCCGGCGGCCATGCCGATCGCCGAGCCGACTTCTGCTTGGCAGCCTCCTTCCGCGCCTGACACGAACGAATTGTTGGCGATCACGTAGCCGATCGCACCCGCGGCGAACAAACCGTATACGAGTCGTGAATCCTCCCAATCAAACCTCTCCTGGGAGCTGACGAACACTCCCGGAATGATGCCGCAGGATCCGGCAGTCGGCGTGGCAATCACTCGTCCCATCGAAGCGTTAACCTCCGAAACGGCAAGCGCATAAGCAAGCGCTTTGCTCGCTTCATCCCCGAGCGAGGATTGCTGTACACGCCCGTAATCGTGGACCCGACGCGCATCTCCTCCAGTAAGGCCGCTACGAGACTTTGTCTCCTCTTCGATACCCTTACGAACGGCTTCTTTCATCACTTGATAGTAAGAAGCCATTTGTTCGTATATTTGTTCTGTGCTCTGGCCGGTTTCTCGGGCTTGTTCCACTACCATGAGTCTGCCTATCGACAGAGATTCTTCCTTGCACAAAGTCATTAATTGCTCCAAGCTGGAAAATCTCATGGCGTTCCCCCCTTGCTCGCTAAGTCGATTACGCTAACGCGGCGCACGTTCGTCAGCTCGCGAATCCGCTCGATCACTTCCTCACGAATCCGCTGATCGCTTTCGATGACGGTAAGCGCCTCGCCGTTCCGGGCTTCACGGTCAACCTCCATATAGCTGATGTTCACATGGGCGTTTTTCAAGATCTCGGTAACTTCAGATACCATACCGTATCTGTCCTCGTGGTAGATTAGCAGCGTAGGGTAATTCGCCGTAAACTTCACGTCGAAACGATCGATGCCGACGATCTCGACATTGCCTCCGCCGATCGATCGCCCCGTAACACTTACGTTCGTATCCCCGAGTCTCATCGTAATCGTCGCGGTATTAGGATGAACGTCGGGTTTCCGTCCTTCCTTAAACCTCACGAGAAGCCCCGCGGCTGCCGCCAAATCCAAGGCATCCCTAATCCTCTCATCGTCCGTATCGTAATCCAACAAGCCGGCGACGATCGCGAGATCGGTCCCGTGTCCGCGATACGTGTCAGCGAACGATCCATATAGAATGATGTCCGCTTCCTGCGGCAAGCCACCCATTGCCTGTCTCGCGGTTCTGCCTAAACGAGCGGCGCCTGCCGTATGGGAACTGGAAGGCCCGATCATACTCGGACCGATAATGGAGAACACATCCTTGAATCGCATGACCGTTAGTCCTTAAGCCAATCTTGGAGGCCAGATGCAACGAATTCATCGTCATGTAAGTGAGGATATTGCGAGTATACGCGATCAATTTCTCCCGATTGGCCGGGGGACAACGTTTCCTCGGGATTCAAGCACCATATGCCTTTCAGTAAGCCTTGTCTTCTGAGCACCTCGTGAATACCCGGTATGCAGCCTTCAAAATGATGCGCGGGATCGAAGAACGCCGCGTTCGTGTCTGTCACTTGGATGGCTCGCGTCAGCCAATTGGCGGATATCGAATCGTCGTTCCTTACCTCCTTAATCTCCTCGAGTAGAGCCACCGCTTTATTCGTCCATACCGCCCAATGGCCGAGCAAACCTCCAACGACCGCTTTTTCCACAACTGTGCCGTCGATCTCGAATCGGAACTTAGTAAGCAGGTCTACGATAATGTTATCGTCGTTGCCCGTATAGAGGGCGATCTCGTCGCGTCTGCTGGAATAACAAACCGCGCGGGCGACGTCGAGCGTTTGATAACGATTGAACGGAGCCATCTTAATCGCGACGACGTTCGGAATTTCGGAGAAACGGCTCCAGAAGTCGTAGCTAAATATTCTTCCCCCTACGGAAGGCTGCAAATAGAAGCCGATAACTGGCATCAGCTCCGCGACCCGTTCCGTACGCGCGATCAAATCGTCCTCGCTCCAATCCGCTAGTCCACCCATGCTAAGCAGGGCTGCATCGTATCCGAGCGACAATGCAATCCGACTTTCGCTCAGAGCTTGAACAGTCGGGCCGCATATACCGGCCACTTGGATGAAGGGACGATCCAGTTTGCCTTCCCTTTTCGCTTTCTTCACTTCTTCGGCTGCCATAGACAACACCGTTTCGTAGAGATCATGCTGTGGATCGCGAATTTCGAACTGCGTCGAATGCACACCGACGGCAATGCCTCCAGCTCCGGAGGCGATGTAATAACGGGACAATGCCCTTTGGCTCGCCACATCCAGCTGACGATTCTCGTCCAAGGCAAGGGGATGGGCGGGAATGACGAGGCCGTCTTGAAGCGCGGCCGACAATTCGGCCGACAACCGGTTTGATGCAGCCATTAGAAATTCCCCTTTCTCTCTTGGAAATGAGTCGGTTTGTTCCAAGTCGATCCGCCCTGAAGTACCCATTCCGCGGTCCAATCAATCATCTCAAGCAAGGAGACTGTAGGGTATCCGAACTGCTTATGGGATTTGGAAGCGTTGTTCAGCAACGCGTTATCTGACTCGGAACCCGTGAATAACGCTTCTTTGCCGATGCGTTTCGCGAACTCGTTCGCCGCCCAACGGATGGACATCGTCTCGGGTCCCGTAATGTTCATAATACTTGGAGGCGACGTGCACTCCGTCAAGCAACGCAAAGCCATCGAATTGGCATCCCCTTGCCAGATGACGTTGGCGAAACCCATCGATAAGTCGATGCTCCGTCCTTCGGTAACGGCTTTGGCCAGCTCAAGCAGCACGCCATACCGCAAGTCGATTGCGTAGTTCAGTCGGTACATGACCATTGGCGTCCCATTCTTGTGGGAGTGATACTCGAATATCCGTTCCCGGCCGAGACACGATTGAGCATACTCGCCCAGCGGGGCTGGTGAGATTCCTTCATGCGCTCCTCCTCCGGAGACAGGAAGAAACGGATAGACGTTTCCAGACGAGAATACGACGATACGGGATTCCTTGTATTTTTCCGCGACGCGGCCTGGCAAATAGGCATTCATCGCCCACGTGAAATGCTCCCGTCCGGTCGTTCCGAATTTGTTGCCGGCCATATAGATGACATTCTCAGCATTAGGCAACGCGCGCAACGCGTCGTCGTCCAATAGCTCGCAAGAAATCGTCTCGATGCCTGCGTCCTCCAGTTCTTGGCGTGCTTCCGCGTTAGAAAAGCGCGACACTCCGATCACTCGTTTGTTCAAGCCGCCTTCGCGGATCGCGTTCATCGCGAGCTTTGCCAAGCTCGGTCCCATTTTCCCGCCGACGCCCAACAGGACGATATCTCCATTCACTTTCGCCAAGTCTCTAATTAATCCCTCAGACGGTTCAGCTAGTTTATTCTCCAATTGTTCAACCGTTCTCATTGCCCACTGCTCCCTTCGAAATCGTATCACACCCTAAGCATACGTCTCGAATAGATATAAAGACAGGTCTTTATATTGTCTTTATATCCACAATAAACGGGCTCTTTCCCGGTTCGCTATTAAAGAGATTTGTCCATGAGAAAGGTGAAGCGATAAATTTGCCTCGGTCGACCTTTCGGAGCTTTATCCATGCCCGAGATTTCCACCAATCCGCCGTCGGTCCACATGAGTAACAAGCGATGCGCGCTGCGTACCGTAATGTTAAGCATCGAAGCGAGATCATGCACCATGTATTCGTATTTGTTAAAGCGCGCCATATGGTGGAGCAGCTTGCTCAGATAGGCGCTCGTCATCCCCGCTTCCTCCGCCCTCTTGATCATCGCGGCATCCGTTGGAGACAAAATCGACTGAACGGGATCGGCCATTTCTAACGGACCAATCAAAGATGAATCTTCCCGAACGATATAACAAGCGTTGCCTCCTGCTTCCTTCGCTTTGCGCAGCGCATTCCTAGCGTTCGTGCCGGCTTCGTTGGCCGATGCGCCAAAACCGATTCCTACGCTTAACGAAATCCCGTAAGACTTGTTGGCTTCTTTCGCTAGGGGAATCGTTTTATAACCACCCGTTTCTCTCTCGAGGATGCCCCTTGTCGTAAAAAAGAGATATTCGTCCCCGCCAGGAGAAGTCAAATAACCGTCGAGGGATTCGACGTAACCCAGTACCATTCGGTGTATATCCAGCTTTAGCTTTTGCACCTCGTGCTCGTTGCTTCGCCTCATCGCCAGCTTGCCGAAATCGTCCACATTAATCATTCCTACGACGATCTGGGACTCCTTACCTCGTCGCGACTCCGTCGAGAGCAATGCGCGTTCTAACGTCACGATAATGTCTTGGTCGGAAGGGACGAGCCATTCGTTGGCGATGTTCAGCTCGAACAAGAGATTAGCCGCTTGTTCATCGCCGGTCAAGGCGACTGAACTATTCCCGGCTTCCGCATGTAATCGATGAAACGCGACGAGCCTATCGGCTGACGTATGCACCGGACCGTCGTAGACGACGACTCTCGTATGCTCTAGTCCGAGATCCTTGAGCGTTCTCGTAACCATCGCTTTCGTTAACGTGTCGACAGAGACGCCTCCTTCGAGACTTCCCGTTCTATGGGCGCGAAACAAGGCTTTGTACAAGCCGGCTCCGGTCAGCGGAATATGGTGAACAGGTACGGATATCGGTAACTTCTGCTTCACGATGCGATGCAACAACGGCCCGGACAGCAATAGAACTTCCGCTTCTTCGCCGAGCTGCTCGGCCGCTTGCAGTACGTTCTTCTCGTTATCGACGATACGCGTCAACGGAGCGAACGTCGGAAACGACTTCAACACTCTCAGCGTTTGCTCTACGATCTTACGCGTTCCGATAACGCCGATTTTGATCTGCATCCCGATGGACTCCTCTCCTGCTCCCTATTTTGCAACATGCTCTGAGCTATCAACAGTAAAACCAACTCGCTCCGACACTTCAATCGTGAGCAGGCTATTGTCCGAATCATAAGCCAACAGAGGGTATTTAAGATCGCTTAGCCACCATTTCTGATGGGACTGCTGTTCCTTATCATCTTCGTAATAGAAAAAATGAATTTCCTCCACAAGACCTTTTAACGACTCCGCCATTTCCGCGCTAACATCCTCTATTTCCATTTTCCAACCACGCTCTGACGGCTCTAAAGTAAAACCGCACCCCAGCTTTGAAGTGTCTAACAGCGCCCTACCTACCCCACCTTTAACAATTAACCTTTTCTCCATCGCCATGATATCCGCCCCTTTCACCTTGTTATGTCGCACCTATTCGTGTATTTCCCTAATTATTCAGGCATTAGCCCCAAATCATCCAACATCACCTTGCCTGGTCCTTCATTAAAATAAAACGAAATTCGAGACCATTCAGACGGGTCAAACTCAGGGTTGGCCTCCAAAAATTCATTTAGAGGAAGCTCGTAGGTTTGAAACACGGGCTCCTCCACATCCTTGAACTTCCCTTCCGACACAACAGACTCCATCCCGGGAAGCCAAGTAAACTGAGTTGCCACTTGCGGCTCTATTTCCATAAAACGACTTAGCGGAAGTCTCACGGCAGTACCTGAATGATCCTCCAGTTCAATGTCGATGGATAAATTTGTTTCAGCCCGCTCCTCGAATCCCTCTTCCTTTTCCAAATCCCGATCCATGTTTGCCATAGAAAACATCAGAATATCCTCATTACTGACACCGCTAATTGCTAAAGGGCTTAGAAGAATGGAATACTTCCCCTTAGCCTTCCACTGAAGCTCCACACCTTTGTTTCCTTTCCCTTTGCCCTGCCGATTCAGCGCTTCCACATGCCTCCAATCGCTCATATCGGTTGCCTCCGCAGTAACGCCTGAAGCAAGCTTCTTCCGGTCACTCCCTGTAAAATCAGCAAGCTGCACGAAGCCGCCGCTCTCATACTGGTTAAAGTAACGGGTTGGAGGAAGAAAGCTGAGGCCTTGCCGGTAATCTCGAAATAATAGATCATACTGCTCATTGTTGTGGAAAACAGCCTCAAGAAATGCGGATACGTATACCTCAGCGACCTGTTTTTGCTGCTCAGGCTCGAGTAAATCCTTCGGTCGAATGAACAAGCCAGCGGGCAATGCATTATCCGATTTGCCCCACTCCGTATTAAATTGACTATGATTAGCATCCTCTATATAGAGCGAGGCCTTAAAAGCCTCCGATGCACTGGAAAAAGTAGTTCTCCCATACTGCCTGTCACCGTAAAAGTTGACTAAATCCGCATCCTTTGCACCCTGTAACGTTAAATAAGAAATATCCTTAAGCTCCGTTACCTTTCCATCCACTGGAGTGTCCGTTGGCGCAATTCCGATCACCGCTTGGACGGAGTAGCTGTCGGGTTCAGGCAAGCCGTCCTCATCTGGAAACCATAAGCTTCTATCTGCAGCCATTGCAGCCGCTTGACCGCCACGGGAATGCCCGAGCAAAGCTACCTGGGTAAAATCAACACGATTATAAAAGGGGGATTCCTCCTGCACACTGAACTGCTGTATTTGTTGAATATGCTTTAGTAGAATCCATGCTCGTAGCTTCATATCTTGCTTGGGAATTCCGGACCAGAAGGAATAGTTCAAGAAATTTTCATCAATGGATAAGGCAATGCTTCCCCTACTAGCCAATAGCTCACCCAGATAGTCATAGCCTCCATCTGAGAATTTTTCCATCAGATGATTGCCATGCACCATAAGAACGATAGGAAATGGTCCTTCACCTTCAGGCATCCATACCCTCGCGTTGAGCGGAAGCTCAGTCTCATCAAATCCCCAGAACTTGCTCCGTAACCACGGCCAGCTATCGATATAGGCAGATGCATTAACTGGCTGAGACAGCTCATCCGTTTCGTCCCCGAACTCGGAACGATTACGATCCTCTCCACTACCATAGGTGAAGGAGTTGAACTGATATTCTCCAGGCTCCGATGGATCAGGGAGATTAGAAGCTAAGGCGTGCACATCACCGGCTGTTAGACTACCCACATTATCTGCAGTATCCGCATCAGCCCTAGAACTGGTAGGCAAAAGTCGGGGAAACCCATTGACTGTGTAAGCCGCAGCTAGACCAAAAATAGCTATTACACCTATAGAAAATATTAGTGCTCTGCGACTCAGCCGTAAGCTTGTCAGCCATCCAATAAGTAGCCCTACGCCTCCAGCAAACAAAGTAACTATAGCGGAAAATATTATAGAGCCTAGGCTTCCAAGCTGTGAAAATAATAATACAAAATAGAGGATTACTCCAACATAGAGAAACGTACCCAGTGTATATCGAGGAACCCTCAACCCACAAATTGCGAGAATGATAGTAATTAATGCAGATGATAAAGCCAATCCGATCGTATTTAAACATATGGCTGTTACAACATCAAATAAGACTCCGAATCCAGTCGGCATGCCAAAAACGCAAATTCCTACCGCCGTGCAGCTCAGTATCCACATAGATACAACTACAAATCTCCATATTCGTGTGTCCAATGCATACTTGTCTGTTAAGCGTCGCTTTAACCATAAAACTAACCTTTTTCTTCTGCTTAATTCGATATATTCAAGCTCAAGATTCATGTCCATCGCCTCTGTAGAAATCAGACTTCTCTCTACCTCGATTATAAACTGAAGTTGGCCTTTCGAGTAATCCAAAGTCTAGAAATTAACTTCTATTTCTATATTCTCGTCTGTTCAGTAGAAGAAGACCGAGAGCATTTGCTCCCGGCCTCCTATTCATTCCTTGCTTTGTGATTCCCGTCACCATTTCTAGTCCAATGGCGGTGCTTCGCCAGTTGGCACACGTCTTACGCCTTTTCCTACCCGTCGAAGCACTTCGTCTAGCTCCTCTGGGTGGAGCAGCTCAATGGGGGACACGCCTTTGTCGAACTGGAACGAGTCACCTTCAATAAGCACAACGTATCTCCCGTTTACACGAGCAATATGAATGTTTTTACCGTAATCGTCCATGTGCCCTTTAATAGATACGTCATCTAGCTTGAATTTCATCTCAATCTCAGGCTGTACCTCGACGATCTGCTTAGTTGCTTCAACCACATGCTCGTGTGTCCATTTCTCCTGAAGCTCGCGTTTCTCACCTGCTACCCATACGTCGAATTGCTGCTTTTCTTCACGCATCGCTACCGTTTCCTCGGTCTCATCGGCACCTTCAACGGCTTCCGTCCCCTGCCACTTGGTTTCCATATAATGATGGACCAGTTCCATCACCTGATCCGTCACAATTTCTGGCTTCGACTTCTCATAGCTAACAAACTTAAGGAAATCCTCAAAATATCGGGCATGGGAAGCTTGATGAATCTTCAATTCCCACTCCTCCAGCATCCCCTCTTCTGGCATATGAGGGTACTGAATAGATTTAATGTTCTTGGCATTAATAGCCATCTCTACTTGCGAAATCAGACTTCTCTCGTCCGATATTCTTGCTATCTTCGATTCAAAGTCGCACTTAAACAAAAAGAGAAACGGCTCATCGAAGAGCTCGTTCAGCTTGGCTGTAGCCAAGACGAACGCTCCGCCTCTAACCGAATTGGTTTCCATGTACATACGAAGAACATCATCACTGAAATTATGGAACTCTTCCTTATTCTCAGCCGTTCTTAATCGTTGAAACTGGTTGTAGTTGGGATTACTCGTCAAATCATGCCCGGGCTCTGTGATGAACCGTCCAATTTTGGTCGGTACTTGCTCAGACGCTGCATGGATCTCAGCCTTACGCTTGGCAATCCTTTTAAACTCAGAATCAAGAAAGAGCTTGAGCTCGCTATCCTGATATTCCTCATGCGTTAAAGTCTGATAATGCTTGTATTTCTTAGGACCGTCTGAATCGGTCCCTTCACTCTGAATGACAAAGAAGGATAAGTATTGGACAGAAAATTTCATATTGGGCTCCCCGCTGGCTAATAGAAATTAGATAATAGGAGATCATAAACCTTAAACCTATCCGAATATTATCAGTTTCGTTAGGTTACGACAACCCACGGATGGACATATTAACAATAATTACACCTTCAAGGAGGCACCTTCTTCCATATGGACACTCATGAGTTCGTAGAAAAATTACACGATACGCAGAAAAAAGCGAAAAGGAACAAAAATCGGCAGAGTCATGGAAGTGCAGGCGAGAACCACAGCTCAAATCTTCCCGGTAAGCAGCATAGTACTAACAAATAAGTTAAATTCCTGAGCAAGTATGTTTGTGCTTAAAGATAACATTTCTATAACAAAAAGCCTCCTCTTACCATTCATCAATTTGGTGTAGGAGCTTTTTGTTTTATTTGAGTAGCCGTCAGTGGGTAGTGGTTAATCTGCAATTCTGGCTTCTTTAATATAAAAAGCCCCTCCCAGCGATCAGAAGAGGCTTTATACTAAGGATTACTTAGTGTCTTTGGCCCTGCTGAGCCAATCGAACGAGCATATGAGCCAGCTTATGGCGCTCTTCTTCCGTACCCACTCTCCAAAGCTCCTGAAGCAGCTTCTCTTCACTATTACGTGCATCTTCATGGCTGGACAGGTAATCTGCCACCTTCTGTGCAATTACAGCAATTTGCTCTTCGCCCAGACCTATGCTCTCGGCCAATTTAATCCTTTTACTCAAATAACCTTTGAAATCATCAAAATTACTGAGAATGCGCTCCCTTTCACCGGAATTCATTCTGGAGATCGCGCTCTCCACCTTGCTCGGATCAACATCACCGTCTTTGTCTACAACATGATTGTATTCGGACATCTTAATTCCTCCTAGCGCGGTTTGTTTTTTGCTTTATTATTTTATCCGATCGCCTAACCTTTGAACCCCGTAACCCCGTAGTTCGAAATTTTTGCACTTCTCCCTCCAATCGCACCTCTTTCCGACACCGTTACTCGAAATAATCGTACATCTCCCTCCAATCGGGCCCCATCCAGACCACGTTGCTCGATTATTTCGTACATCTACTGCAAACACCGAAAAGCGAAGAACGAATGTTAGTGAAGTGAAAAAACCTGGAGGGAGCTTACTGAATGCGTGGAAATTAATACTACGAGCTCTAAGGTTTGTTAGTGTAATTATTTGTGTAATTATTTGTGTGATTGTTAGCGTAACTATTTGTGTGATACTCGGCTTGATGTTTGCTACAGAAACATTGGGCAACCCATCGGGTGAGAGAGCTAAACAAACTAATTACTTTGACCTTAACGACCCAGAGAAAGTGAATCGTTCAGCGCATTATGCTTTCGAATTGCACAAAAAAGACACCCTCCAAATGCAAAGGTGTCCCGTCTCCTGTTTCGTGTCCCATTTCGTGACTCGTGTCCTGTTTCGTGTCCCATCTCGTGCCCCGTATCAATATCCCGCTTTTAACAACCAATTTTCTTTAGATCACACCTGCTCAGCAACCTTATTAACGATATCCAGAAAGCGGGCTCTTTCGATTGGCTTAACCACATACGACTTGGCACCTAGCTTGATGGCATCAAGTACCTGTTGCTTATGCCCGATGGCACTTACCATAACTACCTTCGCCGTTGGATAGGATTTCAGTAGCGATTCTAGCGCCTCAATCCCGCTTACATTCCCCATACTTATATCCATTGTGACAATGTCAGGCTTTGCGGTGACATAGCTGACCAGTACCTCTCGTCCGTCTGCTGCCTCCGCTACGACTTCATGTCCAGCGCCTTCCAATATAGAGCGAATGTTCTTCCGCATAACGGCCGAGTCATCCACGATCATAAATTTTGCCATTTCACTCTCTCCTTATGTATGAAGTATGAATGCCGTGCCAGGTCTCGTGCCAAAGCCTCTACTCAGACTTAGTATTCATTATCGTTGCTAGCTCTGATTCTTGTTCCATCGGAATAAACATGATTTGGAAAGAACCGTTATCCGTATTAAAATATTGCGTCAATGGCTTAGCCGACCTCGTACGGATTTCGGCTTGCTGTGCGACAAATAGAAGAGGATTACCCAAATAAATAGGATGCGGAGCCTTGTCGGTAAGTGCATTTCCACAAATCACATTGGAAAGCTCTGCCACAACCTCTACCGCGTAAGATTTTGCTTCCTCCGGCGTGACTGGATCAAGAATGTAACTCTGAGCTAAAGCAAGAGCCAGCCCCGATTCAACAGTAAAGATAACTCCACCTTGAATCGCTCCACTTACCTGCACGAAGGACGTATAATCATCTAAATTCTTTTCACGGTCTGGTACCCTAAAAGTCTTTTTAGCCGGAATGCCTAGCTTCAATATATTCTGCTCCGCCGATCGCTTTAGCTCTGAGAAAAAACTAGCTTGCTTTTGCTTCATCCGTATTTCCTCCTACTCTCTATCTTCTTCCAGCGGCATCTTAAAAGTAAAAGTAGTTCCCTGTCCCGGTAAGCTGTTTACTTCCACGGTTCCACCCAGCCTGTCCACTTCATCCTTAACCGCAGACAGCCCGACGCCGCGTCCAGACAATTCAGACACAGACTCAGTAGTCGTAAGCTCATCCCGGAAAATATAAGAGAAAATCTCTTCGTCCGACAATCTGAGTAGCTCCTGCTCCTCGCCAAGCCCTTTGGCCACTAGTCGTTGACGAAGTTTATTCGCATCAATGCCTCTGCCATCATCTGTTACCTTAACGATAAAATCGTTATTTACTTGCTCCATCGCTAGGGTTACGGTTCCTCTTTCATCTTTCCCAAGCTCCAACCGTTCCTCTGGCGGCTCAATGGCATGAACGATAATATTACGAAAAACATGGATTAAAGATTGTGAGAATAAAAGAAACCGATGTGCATCGACGGTAACTTCATCTCCGATTACCCTCATCGGGTACACATGGATCCCCGCACGTTCGGAAGCGATACCTAGATAATCTGTATAATGTGCAGTCAGCTCACGGAAAGACTTGCTTCTGACTTCCCGAAGCTCGGCGAGCAAGCTCAGATGCTGAGGCTCCGCCAAGGCTTCAGTAAGCTTCTTCTCAAGCATCATCCAATCCTTGCGTGGCATCGTTACATTCTGGACTCGCTTATGCTGCTGGAATAGCATTTCTTCTCCAAGGATATCGGTGAGTGCCTTGAGATCGTCTTCCACCCAGGTATGAAGCTGAAGGGAACGAAGAAATTGTAGGCTTTGCTCCCCAGTGCTATTCTCCACGTCGTTGATTCTCTCATGAAGCTGAGACTCCAGCTCGTGCAAGCGAGGTACAATATTCGGGAATTGAAGTAGAGAGAAGCTTCCCTTAAAGGTATGCACACGTTTATAGACGGATAGAAGTCTTTGATCGAGTGGTTGATTGCTATTCATATTGTCCACAATCCACATTTCACAAAAAAGCTTATACTCATCCAATATTTGATTCGTTTCCTCCAGATGAGTAACCACCTGAACGACCATCTGCTGGACAAGCCGATCCTGAATCATCTGGTGCTCGATCTTCATTTTCTCCGTTATATCCGTCAGAATAATCATTACTTCCTCTGCTTTACCAGAGCTATCTTCAATCACCTTATATTCCGCGCTTACCGTCAGTTCCCCGATAATCAGCTCTTCTGGTAATAACGATATGATAAGCTCTCGCTTAAGATCATTCTTATGTAAGAAGCACTCTTCAAAAATTTCCCTAAGCAGCTTCCTCTCCTGCTCATTGTCAGGATAAAGGAGCAAAGGCAGATCCATTCTCGCAATGTCCTTCCCGAATATTCGCCAGCATTGCAGACTATATTCCTCGCCTACTATTAAATCGGCATGTACTGTAAAGAAACCTTGCTGAGCATAGTTCAATAGGTTTTGTATGGCGGCTGTCCTCTTCTGAACCGTCTTCTCCAAATCTTGGTTTAAGGAGCCGATTCGTCCAATCGCTTGCAGCAATTCCATATCAGCCTGCTCAACATGCTTTGGAATATCATCCACCCGATGACCAGCAGCTACTTGCTCCAGCATGAGTGTCAGATGTCTAAGGGGCAGCATAATTCTACGTCTTAGCAAATAGGTGACCAGTACGAGTAAGAGCACCATAACAACTAGAGAGTAGATGCCCAGCCTTTCTAGCGCATTTACTGTCTTCATAGCAGCAGTTGATTGACTTTCTGTATAAATAACCCCAATGATTCGACCGGATATGTCTATAAGATCCTCAGCCGACTTCGTCAGACTGACATCCTCGCGCCCAACAATCTGGAGTGATTCCCCTACCTTATGTCCTGCAAGAAACCGATGAATATCCTCGGCTCGTAATTCATCTGTCGAGGATAGAAACTGTCCCGAGCTCAGCAACAACGCAATATCGGTTTGCAGCGTATCCTGCAAGCGAGTCATGTTCTCTTGATTTAGAAAATGTCCTGTAATGAGTAGCCCCACTGCCCCATTCTGTCCTCTATCGCCCGTCACCTGTGAGACTGCGACTATAGCAAGCCCTTTAGCGGTATCCAATATGCCAGAGAATGATTTCACTGTCTCGAATTTTTCCATCAGATGGGGAACCTTAACCTCATCCATGAAGAGTTCAATATCTCCTGCTTGTACGAGAATACGTCCCTGTAAATCTGCTTCGGCTACAAAGTCAATGTCAGGAACGACTCTTGGCATATCCGCGATATTCCGTTCAAGCCACTCCCTATCCTCTGCGAGTAGTGCTTGCCGGTTATCTTCCCAGTACCCATTCGTTATGGTAACCCCAAGTATAGTTTCACCTAATGCTTCGATAGACTTCTTGGCTGTATGGTTGGTCTGAAGCTCCTTCTCGTAAGCTGTGTCTCTTAAGGCTGATGTAATCGATGTATAAAAATAGATCATCAAGGCGAGCACAGGTAATACGACCAGCAGCCCAATCCATAACACCATCTCTGATGTGAGGGAACGCCGTTTACGTCTGTTGTTCATGCCGCAGTCCCCCTGAGAAAGTTGTCGAAACGCGCTATCGCTTCCATATTGTAGCATATACGGTGATAGCCCTACTATGTATTAAGCCAGTATGATTACAAAAAGCATCCCCAGCGGCATAAATAACCTGCCAAGGGATGCCTCTACGTTTGCTATAATCCTTTATTCGTTAGCTTTACGACATCAAAAATATTAATTTTACGCTGAGTCTGATCATCGTATAACCAAGGCTCTTGAACATGGTCGACGAATAGCACACCATCGAGGTGATCCATCTCATGCTGTATGCAGCGTGCTAGTAAACCCGTGCCCTCAAGCTCAATCGTCTCTCCCTGCCGATTAAGCGTTGTAATCTTAACCTGATTCGCTCTCTTCACATAACCGTGATAGCCCGGATAGGACAAGCAGCCCTCTGCGCCTTCCTGCTCCCCGCTTGCCTGAACAATCACTGGATTAATAAGCTCGATCAATCCTTCGCCACAATCTAGTACAGCTATACGCCTAATAATTCCGACTTGCGGTGCAGCTAGACCCGCTCGCCCTTCCGTGGCATAGAGCGTTTCAGCCATATCGTCTAAGAGCTTAATTATTTTTGGCGTTATTACATCTACCTGCTTCGCCTTCTTGCGCAGGATGGATTCTCCAAAAGGTACAATATTTAATACGGACATAGGAATAATGCCCCTTTCATCTAGATAAGGCATAGATCACTGCCTCATACTAGCATAACGCATTGATTCTCTTACTTAAACTAAAAAATTACCTAGTCAATGTTCGCAATCTTCCATTTGCCTTCTTTATTTTTGCGCGAAGTAAAGGTGTTACCTGACTGGTTGACTATGCCGTCTTCTTCATATTCATAACGAATACGAAGGTTTTTTCTACCGGTGGATTCATCGTAGGGTTCAATCATCTCTAGTTCAGTAAACCGGTACCGTCTTGGGGAGTCGATCAAAAAATCCAGATAGTCATTATCAGGATGCTCAAGATTGGAATGAAAAGCCTCCTTATCCTTGTTGACCATAGCTTCTATCGTCTTTTTCACTAAATCTATAACCGCTTGTTCATCGGGGTCAGCCCCTGTTGGAAAGTCAATTTCATTTCCTGGCACGAAGTTTTTACCCTCATCATTACTCCACTCCGCGACGAACTCCTCAAACTTTTGCCTGTCTAATTTATATGCGATTTTCGCCGTCTGATCTTCAAAAACATTTCCGTTTCCTGTCACAAGTAACTTGCGTTTAATGCCATCTTGCGACTCGATTACAATCTTGTTACTCAAGTCGGATGGATATGCCCCAGAAAACGATTGTGCATGATCCAAGATTCCAGCCAGCGTATTCCATTTTTCAGAATCAGTGAGTTCTACGACAAGCTGATCATCACTTCGATAAATGGTCACTTTAGTCGTATTGTCTCGGTCAAAAACGAATGCCACAGGCTCCTGGGTAGGAAGCGCACTCTCACCTTCTGCCTCTTTAGTTGTTTTACCACAGCCAGCCGTTAAGGTCAGTGACAAAACGACCACGATTAGAAACAAACGATATCTCATACGGTTGAACCTCCTTTCATTAATAGACGTGACAATTTTTAGTTAAGTTTCACATCCTTGGATATAGCCCTTATTTCCGCCATTCTTCAGGCAGCAAGCGAGAATATTGGGGCTGCAAATAGCGGTCGTCGATAAGAGCAAGTACGCCACGGTCCTGCTCGGAACGAATGAGTCTTCCCCCAGCTTGTAGCACTTTGTTAATGCCAGGGTACACATAGGCATAATCAAATCCGTTACGCCCTTCCTCATCGAAGTAGCTCTTGATTAAATTTCGCTCCATTCCGATCTGAGGCATTCCTACCCCTACTACAGCTACCCCTCGTAGCCTATCTCCGACAAGATCAATGCCTTCGGAGAAAATCCCACCCATAACAGCAAACCCAACCAAGCTTCCCTGATTATTCTCATCGAATTCCGCAAGAAAGCTCTCTCTCATCCCCTCAGCCATCTCCGGTGTTTGCAGCAGTGTTCGCACGCTCTCATCCTTATTTTCTGCTATAAAATCCTCATAAACAGCATTCATATAGGCATACGAAGGGAAGAAATACAAATAATTACCCGGTCTTATGCCCACCAGCCCCCGAAGCAGATGAACCAATGTCCCCTTCGTCTCTTCTCGATCCGCATATTTTGTGGAGATTGGAACAATAGATACTTCCCATTGCTCCTTGGCGAAAGGTGAACCGAGTGTGACAGAATAATCCTCTTCCTCCGCCCCAAGCATATCCATAAAGTAGTTAAGAGGGGAGAGTGTAGCCGAGAAGAACACATGCGAACGAAATCCCTTGCCCATCTGATTAAGCAGCCGCGAAGGGTTTAAGCAGAACATTTTCAACCGGACATCATTACGAAGAACTTCAGAGTAGGTAACATAGCAATCATCGTAAAGCTTTCCAATCCTGATAAAGCTTACAGTCGCAAAATAAACTTCCAGTAGCCTTACACTTCCAGCCGCTGTTCCCCCTGTCGCCAGCCCACGTTCTGCTTGGGCAACGAAAGCTTCCACTAGCTCTAAAAGCTCCTTAGGCGGCTCCTTACTAACGACTGCCCCTCCATTAGATTGCTTCCTAGACTCGATGAACCACTTATTGATTGCTTTTGCCGCTTTATGTATATCCCCGTGAACTCCTTTAAACTCCCGCTCCAGCTCGAGGAAAGCCTTCTTGTCCAATTCGGCAGAATACATCTCTCTAGCCCGATCAATCAAATTGTGTGCTTCGTCTACTAGCAAGACAGTATCACGTTTAAATTCCCCGCCTAAGCGCTTTAAGGAAACGCGTGGGTCAAATAAATAATTGTAATCGCAAATGACAGCATCTGCCCCATAAGCTGCATCGAGTGACATCTCGAATGGGCATACCCTATGCTTTCGTGCATACTGCTCAATGACACCACGACTGATCAATGTTTCATTGTCCAGCAGGTCAAGTATTGCTCCGTTTATTCGATCATAATATCCCTCCGCGTAGGGACATTGCTCTTTCCGGCAATCGACCTCATCTTGAAAGCAAATTTTATCCTTAGCAGTGACTGTCACCGAACGGAAATTAAGGCCCTGAGATTGCATAAGAGATAACGCCTGCTCTGCGGCAGTCCTTGTAATGGTTCGTGCCGTTAAGTAGAACAAATGCTGAATGTTACCTCGCCCGATAGCTTTAATAGCCGGATACAAGGTTGATATCGTCTTCCCGATTCCCGTGGGTGCCTTAGCGAACAGCTTTCTCCCCTCGTCAATCGCCTTGTAGACGGAACCGACCAGCTTCCTTTGACCTTCTCGATAGGTTGTAAAAGGAAACGCTAAATCTTGAATACTCGCGTCCCTTAACCCCTTATTCCGATGAAGCAATCGAGCATAGGGTGCATACTGCTTAATAATATCCGTTATATAGATTGCCAATTCCTCAAAGGTTACTTCCTGCTCGAACCTCTTTTGCTCCTCCGTGTCCACATGAACATAGGTTAAGCGAACACGCATTTGCTGCACCCCGTTCTCCAGCGCAAACATATAGGCATAGCATTTAACTTGCGCCCAGTGTACAAGTGCAGCATCGTCTTCAGTCATTAAACTAATATCCCTTGAAGTCGACTTGATTTCATCGATAATGACGCCACCATTTTCGCCAATCAGCAGCCCATCACATCGCCCATCTACGACAAATAGGAGCTCCTCGAAAGGAATCTCCGTGCTTAAATAAACTTCCTTCCGATCCTGCTCGCCGTATTGCTTCTGTATTTTCTGATGGGCCTTCGTCCCCTCTGACAGCGAGCTAATTGATCGAAACCCCGAGTCGATGCTTCCACTCAGGAACACGTATTCGACTAAGCTCCTAACAGAGAGGGCTACCGTATCCTGCATAGATGTAGTCCTCCAGATGGGGTTAATCTCTATACAAAAGAACATTTGTTCCTCTATTGTAACGGTTAACCCTCGCTTGATTCAACTGCTGCAATGGATATGGTGAAACTTATACATTCTGAATAACCAAAGAAAGAGAGCCACAATGCGGCTCCCTCTAGCTTCATCTTCTATATTATTTGAAAAACGCCGGAAGATAAGGCTTGTTCTTCTCCAGCATCTCATCAAGCATGGCTTTGGCTACACTCACTGATGGTACTAGCGGATGACTTGCCATCGCTTGAAGAGCAATCGCCCGATCTCCCGTAATAGCTGCCTCAATGGTTAGCCTCTCATAGGTTTTGACCGCAGAGATTAAGCCCTTCGTTTGCTCAGGCACCTTCGTCACTGGAAGCGCCAGTGGTCCCTTACTAGTTACGATGCAATTAACTTCTATAGAAGCATTCTCAGGGAGAAAATCCAGCACTCTACCGTTCCTTACGTTTAATGTTTGGATATCACGCTTGTCGTTGTAAAGCGAGTCCATAAGGTTAACCGCTGCTTCTGAGTAGTAAGCCCCGCCGCGTTTCTCCAATTGCTTTGGCTTTTCCTGCAAATCCGGGTCCTTGTACAGCTCGAACAATTCGTCCTCTACCCGCTTCACAACCTCTGCACGAGTACCGTTCGCTTTAAGAGATTCAAGCTGCTCCGCAAGCATGACATCGGTGAGATAGAAGTATTTCAGATAATAGGACGGAAATCCACCTAAACCGCGTAGAAAATCAAGATCCCATTCCGTTGCCGGAACATTTTTCCCCGAATATTCTTCACGTTTATCAAGCAGCTCTGTCAATTTATCCTCGCCACCCACTTCAATGCGAGTTACCCAGTGGAGATGGTTTAAACCGACAAACTCCGTATAAATATGATTAGATGAAACGTCGTATTTTTCACTTAACCATTTGTGCAGTCCGATTGGCGCATTACAGAGTCCGATGCTCTTTACCTTGGAATACCGAGTAATAGCCTCAGTGACCATTCCTGCCGGATTGGTGAAATTCAGCAGCCAAGCGTTAGGCGCCAATTCCTCAATATCTTTACAAATATCCAATAGAACCGGAATCGTGCGGAGTGCCTTCATCATGCCGCCTGGTCCCGTCGTCTCTTGCCCAATAACCCCGTATTTATTCGGAATATGCTCATCCCATTTACGAGCTTCTAGAAGGCCGACCCGCATCTGTGTGGAGACGAAGTCTGCTCCTTCGATGGCCTTACGCCGATCTAGTGTCAAGTGGACTTCGATAGGGAGACCTGACTTAACGATCATGCGCTTAGCTAAAGCACCAACGATATCAAGCTTATGTTTACCTGCCTCAATATCGACAAGCCAAAGTTCTCTAATAGGTAACTGCTCATATTTCTGGATGAATCCTTCGACAATTTCAGGAGTATACGAGGAACCTCCGCCGATTACAGCGATTTTCAACCCTTTGACTGTACTCATCTCTGTCCATCTCCTTGGTCAAATCTATTT
The DNA here is from genome assembly GCF_004295585.1 of Cohnella abietis. NCBI lineage: Bacteria > Bacillati > Bacillota > Bacilli > Caryophanales > Paenibacillaceae > Cohnella > Cohnella abietis. Next base: position 6,438,083 of record NZ_AP019400.1, read on the forward strand.
CTATTGTAATATCACACTAAGCTATAGTCCGATACAGTACGAAGTCGATTATAGATTACATCCGGCAATTCGATTCCACTTGCTTCCACAGCCAACCACACCGCCCCAATTACAGGCTCTAACCCCAGCTTCACGATGCCAGCATGTGGGGAAATCCCTTGAACTGCTTGTTCAATATAAGCTCTCACGAAGTCTCCTTCTCCACGAGTAATAATGCTCCCCGCAAGAACAACATCGAAGCTTTCATTTTCCATGCCGAGCTTTTTAATAACTGCTTGTGCTTGTTTGCCTAGCTCTATGCCTTGATCTCGTAAAATGTCCTTGGCTACTTCATCTCCTTGATTGGCAGCTTGGAACAACAGCTTTGCAAGACGAATCGGCGGCATTTTGTTATGGTCAAGGTAATCATCGTACATGTCTTGAACACTATTATATTCTAGGTCCTTAAGCAATAGCTCTGTTAATAGGGTCGGACGCTCACGTCCATCCCAAGCGCGAATAACTGCACGAAACGCTTCGACACACAACGTGCCACCGCCACCGAAATCACCAAACTGATAAGAGAAGCCACCACACTGAAAAAATTGTCCTTGAGCATTTACTCCTGCGCTATTTGTACCCGTACCACATATAAGCACTACGCCGTAAGGGCGATTCGTTCCTGCTCGGAGTGCAATCATGGTATCGCAATTAATTTCATGCTTAGCAAATCCTAGCTCTGCAATCATCGGACGCAAAATCTTATAATCTATCTCCCGATCTGCTCCAGCTAAACCGAAATAAGCAAACTCGATATCCTCTCGAGCTAGCCCTGCATTTAGCAAAGCCATCTCTACAGATTCGCGAATGTTATGCTTCGCGACCTCATAATCGTTCTGATGGTTGCCATTACCGCTATGACCCTTCCCTACGATTACTCCCTGTTCATCAACTATTAATGTATATGTCTTGCTACCGCCACCATCAACGCCTAAATAATATTTCATGGCAATCACTCCTACCCTATTCCCTCTATGTTTTACCCGCTGTCATTTCTATTACTTAACCATCAGGGGAGGATGGATCGCTCCATCCTCCTGCCCTCATTCCTACTTATTCACACGCTCTAATAGCTTCTTCAGCTTTTCCTCAATATTTGGCAGCACTTCCTCTACCTTTTTGTCCCCATTCTCAACCACTGCCAGCTCATTGATGAACAAATCATTAATCTGAGAATAGTTGGAGATAAGGTGATTATAGGATTCGAAGCCGTATTTGTAAGCCCCTTCGAACACTTGCTTGATTTGCTCCGGATCAATTCCTTCGAAATTGCTATAGTATTTCTCGGCAGCCTTCTGGTTAACAGGGGGATTGCCGCCACTCAGCTCGATGGACTTCTCTTGCACTTCCGTCGTAAGCAAGTATTTAATCCACTCCAAAGCTTCTTTCGGGTGCTTGGAATCCTTCAAAATAAAGAGAGGATCAACGTACAGAACACTTCTCACCTTTTCATTAGGTCCTTGTGGAACAGCCGCTACGCCAACCTTAAAGTTAAAGTCGCTTGATGCAGCTAAGCTCCAAGATCCAACAACAGACATCGCAATTTTGCCTGAGAGGAAGGGATCTCCGAATTGACCAGATACAGATTTGGAAAAGGCCGGTGTTGGAGAAATCTTCTGATCCCAGATAAGACCGTATATTTTTTTGTAGGCTTCGATAACATTAGGCTTAGTTAAATTAATTTCTGATGGCTTACCGCCGTTCGTCCAAGTATCTTCGGAATACACGTCAGCTCCGAAGTACTGTGGTCTTTGATCCCGCTCGCCAAACCCGAAATCAACACCATATTGTGCCTCTGATAGATTTTTAGAATCTACTGTCAGCTTCTTAGCGTTCTCAACCATTTTGTCGAACGTCCAGCTCTTATCCTCGTAATCTGTCGGTGGGTAAGGAAGATTTACTTTATCAAACAAATCCTTATTGTAGAGCATAACGGTTACATAGCTATTTAGCGGAATACCGTAAGTCTTGCCATCAACCTTATAGATGTTCATAACATCCTCTGGAATGTTATAGTCGGCTCCAGTCAACCCATTGAGATACGGTGTCATATCCATCAGCATGCCTTTATTATAGTATTCCATAAATCCACCATAGCCCCAATGGGAAGTAACGTCTGGCGAGTTCTTAGCAGCTATAGACGATTGCAGCTTGGAGTCGAATTGCTCGTAAGGCGCCTTCGTAACCTTAATCTTAATGTTTGGATGCTTACTTTCGAAATCGGGTATGAGCTTCTCAACGAACGTACGGTCAGGCGAATCAATCGTATAATGCGTGATCGTCACCTGGTCCCCTTCTTTACTACTACCTTCGCTTGAACAAGCCGTTGCCACTAGCCCGAATACTAATGTAAAGCCTATTGCCAGCTTGCCTGCTTTCTTACTCATGTTATTTCCCCCTTTAATAATTGTGTTGACGGAATATGTGAGTAGTTACTTGATGCCAGTAAGAACGATCCCTTCGACAAAGCGCTTTTGGGCGATTGCAAAAAGTGCGACGACAGGAAGCACTGACAGCAATGAAGCAGCCATCATCAGGTTCCAAGGTGCTATCCGGAATTTCGAAGAAAGCATGGCCGCCATCCCGATTGGAAGGGTGAAGTTTTCCTGCGAATCTAAGTAAAGCACAGGTGTAAGAAGGTCGTTCCAGCTCCAGAGAAAGGAGAAGATAGCAACCGTTGCAAGCACGGGCCCCGACAATGGAAGAGTCAGAGTCCAGTAGAGACGAATTTCCTTGCAGCCATCTATTCTGCCCGCATCATATAGCTCATTCGGGAGTGTAGAGAAAAACTGCTTCAACAGAAATATCATATAGGCCGACGCGAAGAACGAAGGCAGAATTAGTGGCAATAAGGAATCATGAAGTCCCAGCTTCGTAAAAAGTAGAAATTGTGGGATCATAATCGCCGGGTAAGGAAGCATCAACGTACTTAGCACAAGTATGAAGAAAAAATTGCTGCCTCTGGCACGATAACGAGCAAAGCCGAACGCCACGAACGATGATGAGAATACCGTTCCGATAACCGTGGCGATACCAACGATAAGACTGTTCATATATTGCCGGCCGAATTTAATCTCCGAATTAGTGAAGAGCTCCTTGAAATTTTCCCAGGCAAAATACTTTGGAATGAACGATGGCGGATATACAAACATTTCTTTCGTTGTCTTGAGCGAAGTCGATATCATGAACCACAGAGGCATAATCATGGCCACTGTAACCGCAAGCAAGATAATGAAGCCTATTAGCTTGGGTACATCCACCTTCGTTTTTCTCCTTTTAACCGACTGCTCCTTGGCAAGTGCTATTCCACTCATCGTTCACTCCCCCCTTCGTAGTAAACATACCTATTCGAAAGCTTCATGATAATGAAGGTGATGATCGTGACAGCAATGAGAAGTATCCACGCCATCGCAGAGGCATAGCCGTAACGAAAGTTTTTGAACGCATTAATATAAATGTTATACACGTAGAACCAGGTGGAGTAGTTAGGGCCGCCCTGCGTAATGGTATAGGCTTGGGTGAACACTTGAAAGGATTCGATGAGTCCGATAATAAGCTGGAATAGAAATACTGGCGAAATAAGTGGGAAAGTAACATTCCAGAACGTTCTTAGACGACCCGCACCATCTAATCTTGCCGCTTCAAGCAAATGTGCAGGCACTCCCTGCAGACCGGCTAGGAAAATGAGCATACCGCCTCCTAATCCCCAGAAAGACATAATAATAAGCGCCCACATGGCATATTTCTCGTCTAGAAACCAATTGATCGTGTCGACTCCGAAAAATGACAAAATGTAATTGAAAAGCCCTGCTTGAGGGTTGAAAACCCAGAACCATAACAATGCCATTGAAACACCCGAGATCATGCTCGGAAAATACATCGCCGTCCGGAATAGCCCCCTGAACGGTATTTTTTGATTAATTAGCATAGCGAAGATTAGAGACAAGAACAGAGTGAGCGGAACACTAATGAAGGTGTACTTTAGTGTGACTTTGATTGAATTCCAGAACTGATCATCCTTGAAAAGCTCCGTATAATTATCCAATCCGATAAACCTCGGGGCATGGATAATGTCAAATTCCGTAAAGCTATAATAGAGAGATGCCAATACCGGAAATAGCGCAAATACAACAAAGCCGATGAGCCAGGGCGAGATAAAAAAGTAAAAATTTCTGCTTTCGCGTCTTTCTTCCCTGCTGCGCTTCAATAACAACGCCCCCTTATGTTCTCGTGCATTCTCTAATGATTACCTCAGCTTCGAGTATGGCGTCCACCAATTACCAGACACCACAATCACACTCAGCAAGCGAAGATTATTTCCGAAATAAAGCTCATCAGCCGTTTTCACCGCAGTATTGTAATCCCACAATTTATTCAACCAAGCTTGGTTGGACGAATCGAGCATTGCACTAACCATCAGTGGGGCAGAGAAAGAGATATCTTCATAATCTGCTATTGGTGCTGATCCATTCAGCTTGTAGCCTGCCATAATCTTATGAGGATCGTTATTCGTCTTTTTCCGAATCCATTTATTAAGTGTAGTCAGCTGTGCCTTCGCCCTATCATCCCCCGTTAAGAGATAGTCGGTACCGATACGCCATGGCGTCCGAGAGGAATTATAATTGTAATCACCGTCGAATTCAGACTCCAGATATTCAGGCGGTGCAGGAACGAAGCTGCCTTTTATTTTCACTACAAAATCAGGAAGCAAGCCAGCATTCGGACTATTATTGTTATAGAGACTCTTCATGATACTGTAGGTTTTATTAATCACCTTGCTCCACCTGGTATCACCCGTAGCCACTTGAAAATCCTTCATATGCTGTAGCATGAAATCCGAAGGACGTGTCGCTAAAGCTCTGTCACCTGAAGTAGCCCAGTCTCCATTTTTTAATATCCACTCTGTTTGGTTAACCTCGCTTTTCATAATGGCATTAATAACTTTGCGTGCCTGGGTTAAGTAGTTTATTGCTCCCCCACTACCCCACTGCTTGTTAGCGAGCAGCAACGCATAGGCAATATCCATATCGCCGTCAGTTGCGGAATCAACACCATTGACGTCAACAAGAGCTTTGCCATTATCCGCTTGCTGCCAAGCCATTAAATCTGGATTATTACTACTGGGATGTGCCCTGAAATAACGATACATACCGTCAAAATATTTCTTAGCATCCGCATCATGGCCTGCCATTAATGCTGTAATCAGCATCCCGTAGCCATGTGCTTCCGATACCGTCACTTCATTTTCCTTAAACCAATCCCCATCCGCATACCAAACGTAATATTGACCCTTAACATATGGATTCTCTTTCACATACTTCGCTTTCCATTCGTCATATAATCTCTTCACCGTTTTATCCATCTGGGTCTGAGTCACATGATTAGGCTTAATCGAACCTTTCTTGTATGTGGTGTGCTGCGGGAACGCTTTAAAGGGGGCTTCACCTTTAACCTTCACAGCAGAGCCGTCTGCAGATGCTGCAACTGAAATGCTAGAAATGTTTAACGTTAACAGAATGAGCACCAACAACAGAGCTGACAGATAACGAAAACCAATTGGCCATTTCTCTTCCTTCCGCATACAACCAGCCTCTATTCTATTTGGTATGATTGATTCCTGCGAAATACTTTACATCACTCAATACTTACGGCAATCCGCGCTGCTCCTCGCGCAAGGTGTGACGGTGTTTGATGGCTGCCAATTTGATGTATACGGTTACATAATGAGATGTTTGGATTACGAAATTGCAGCACCCAACCCATTCTTACAACATTCCCCTTACTAGCTTCTAATCTCTTCGTATAACATTTGATCATTTTCAACCTCAAAAGTTAAACCGCTTTAACTTATTAAACAAAGTTTATCCTGTAACCTTAAACCTGTCAATCGGTTTTACTTTTATTAGTTCTAATCAACAGTTAAATACAGGATTCACCATCATAATTTGTCATGTTTCTTCTTCCTCTATTGTTTAAGCGTTTAAACTTAAGTTCATCAAAAAAACAGCTGCTCAGATTTTTCGTAAACTTGAGTAACTGCTTCTAAACCTGTCGACACGATTAAGATGTTCTGGGCGCCCCAGATGAATCTCTAACAATTAGCTCTGGATCAAATTCCACCGTTGCATTTCGTTTGGTAGGGTCTTTGATCATTTTTAACAGGATATCTACACCCTGCTTCCCTATTTTCTCAAACGGTAGACGTATCGTTGTTAAGGCCGGACGGAATTCGGAGGCATAGACTTGATCATCGAATCCAACAATCGAGATATCACGAGGAATTCGAATGCCTTCATTCTTGAATGCATCCATTGCTCCAAGCGCCATATAGTCGTCCGCCGCGAATATCGCAGTAGGCAGCCGTCCCGAATCGATCCATTGCTTGGCAATACGATAACCAGACGGAATATCAAATGAGCCTTGCTCAATGGCAAATGGCTTCAGCCCTACTTCCTCTAGCGCGTGCAAGTAACCCTTCTCCCGTTCCTGACTGCTAAAGAGTGGCTCAGGTCCGCTAATGTGGGCGATTTCAGTATGTCCAAGGTCAATCAGATGCTTCGTAGCATCATAACCACCCTTATAATTGTTGACAATTACCGATGGAACGGATGAATTCCGCTGCTGGTTATCAAGGATGACGAACGGGATTTTCCGCTTTTTGAGCTCCATTACGTACAAATCAGCATTAATAGGCGACAACAAAATAACCCCGTCTACGCGGTCCTCCTGAAACATGGATCGATTAAATGATTCCTCGTCCCCCTGCGAAACCGAGAGTGCCAGAAAGTAGCTTTGTTCGGCTAGACAGTCATTGATTTCCTTAACTATGGCATCAAGAACGGTATCGTTCAATGTCGTTAGTGTCAGTCCGATAATACCGGTTTTGCCGCTGGCGAGACTGCGGGCTGAAGCGTTCGGATGATAGTCCAACTCCTTCATTGCCTGCAATACCTTATCTTTATTTTTCTTGCGCACGGATGTCGAATGATTAAGTACTCTGGATACTGTCACCACGGACAAACCGGATTTCTTCGCCACATCAAAAATACTAACCTTCATCAACGAACCGCTCCCGTTTGTCAAAAATGATATATAGTAAACGTACCATAGTTCAAGCAATTATTCATCAAGCTTAAACATTATGAGATAACGTACAAACAAAAGACCGCCTCTCAGAAAATAATCTGGTGCAGGCGGTCTTCGTATATGCTTGAATTGCTCACGGTTTATTAAGCTTGTAAACGGCGAATTCTCTCTTCCAAATCTGGATGTGTGGAGAATAGCGCTGAGCGTTTCTTTCCGTTAATCTGCAAAGTGGAAATCGCGTTCTGCTCGCTGTCCTTCATTCGGCTTGTATAAGCTTGCAGCCCACGAAGAGCATGAATCATCTTATCCTTACCAGCCAGGTGGGCACCGCCAGCATCCGCGTGAAATTCGCGATGTCTGGAGTATGCCAGTACAACCATGCTTCCGAGTATGGAGAACACGATCTGGAACACAATAACTGCGATGAAATGAACGATTGGAGCAATATCTTCTTTAACCACTCGGGACACTGCCCATGCTGCAATACGAGACAGGAACACGACGAAGGTGTTCACGACTCCTTGAAGAAGTGTCATCGTCACCATGTCTCCGTTAACGATATGGGCGACCTCGTGACCGATAATTCCTTCAACTGCATCAGCATCTAGTTCCGTTAATGTTGCTGTGGATACGGCAACCAACGATCTTTTCTTCGATGGTCCTGTAGCGAAAGCATTCACTTCTTTGGATTCGTAAATTCCGACCTCCGGCATATGCATCATACCGGCAGCTTGGGATAACCGATGGACCATCTCAACAAGCTGTCTCTCCCCATGAGAGAGGTTATCTTCGGGCTTCAGAACATGAACATTCATCATCCGCTTTGCCATCCAACGGGACATAGCAAGCGAGATCAACGCTCCAGTAAAGCCTACAATTCCACTAAAGATGAGCAGCGAAGTGAAATTGATGCCACCCGATTCATTAATATACGAGCCAATTCCGAATACGGATAAAATAATTCCGATGGTAAGCATGACAAGTAAGTTCGTTAGAATAAACAAGAGAATTCGTTTCATTGTTTCCCTCCTAAGAGATTTAGAATAAGGCAACTGAGGTATTTCATCTTAATTGTTGCCGTTATTGACTGAATTATCGGCTATCTCTATTATCTACGTTGAGATTGAGCATCGCGTTTCAAGAAATAGCCGACTTTACGTTCCAATTATTGAAATAAAATGTGGGATCCGTACGCCTAGAGTCGGTTGAAGCCCTCATCCCGCAAATACTCTCTGGCTTCCTCGTATGTTTCGAATGCCATTTCGAGGTTTAAGCCTGAGAAGATATACCACATATCATCTTCAAATTTAAGCTCCAACAAGTTACGATCGGAGTCGAACCATTTTTCCTGCTGTCCTTCTACCCACGATGCTTCTCCCGTTAACGACTGAATAGACTGCTCTATGAGGGAACGAAGGTCCTCCGCGCTATAGTCACGAACATTGATGAAGCCCTTCTCATCTGTATCGCAGCCTTCAATCTCCCCTGCAAAAATATAGCCGTTACCGTTCGGATGAAAGTGAAATCCTACATTCTTTTTCTCAATTACACTACGATCATAATGGAAATTAACCCGTCCGAGAGACACGTCCCTGCGTTCTAATTGGTCAAAGGATTCCAAAATCGCGATCTTCTCTGCAAAGCTTAACATATGCTCATCCGCCTCATGGTTTATTGTTGGTAGCGATTATAACATAAATCTCGAACGTAAATCGGTAACAAGATTAGTCTATTCAATCTGTTTTAGACTCAATACCTTGGCTTTCTTCTTGGACAGGCTGGTTTTTAGAGGAATGTACTGTCTCTGCTGTAAACCACGCTTCGATTTTTTTGCTGATCCAAAGTGAGCCCCCTATGAATAACACTACGTATAAGAGCTCTAGGGGTTTTTCGATAAACCTTGCAAAATCATGACCAATAATGGAGATGGACATGACCATAATGGCTTTGCCGAACACAATAGCGATAAAGAACGAGCGCAATCGCATTTGTGCGACTGCTGCCGCCATGTTTATGACTACGAAGGGCCCAACGGGAAAGAGACTGAGTAAAAACACATAGCTAAAAGCATTTCGACGGACCCATATCAGGCTTTTCTGCACCTTTGGTTTCTGTGCCCATCGTACGAAATACGGACTACCCGCTATTCTGCGGACGACAACGAATGTCACAAGACATCCACTCACTATCCCTAACCAAGAATAGAGAAAACCAAGCCACAAGCCATACACCGCTGCATTTACTCCAACAATAAGTATCGTCGGCAATGGCGGAATGAATGACTTCATGAAAGTTAAGGCAATGCCGGGAAAGGGCCCAAAATCCCGATATTGCTCCAATAGACTCTTCAAATTCTCTTCAGTCAGGTTCGACAAAATATCTGATATGTTCATGTTGTACACATGCACCTGTTTCTCGTTTAATGTTCTAGTGGCATTATACCATTAGTACGGGGATATTCGGTAATGGGCGGGAAGTTAGTCGGCGAGGCCGCTTATTTACTACCCAGTCCCGCTCCGAGAAGGGGAGTTAGTCGGTGATACCGCTTATCTCCCCCCCAATCCCGCTCCGTGGGGGCGAGTTAGTCGGTGAGGCCGCTTATTTACGGCCCAGTCCCACTCCGAGGCGGCGAGTTAGTCGGTGATAGCGCTTATCTCCCCCCCAATCCCGCTCCGTGGGGGCGAGTTAGTCGGTGATGCCGCTTATTTACGGCCCAGTCCCACTCCGAGGCGGCGAGTTAGTCGGTGATAGCGCTTATCTCCCCCCCAATCCCGCTCCGTGGGGACGAGTTAGTCGGTGATGCCGCTTATTTACGGCCCAGTCCCACTCCGAGGCGGCGAGTTAGTCGGTGGCACCGCTTATTTACTCCTCAATCCCGATCCGAGGCGGCGAGTTAGTCGGTGACTCCGCTTATCTCCGGCTCATTCCTGCTTCGAGACGGGGAGTTAGTCGGTGATGCCGCTTATCTCCGGCTCATTCCTGCCCCGGGACGGGGAGTTAGTCGGTGATGCCGCTTATCTCCTCCTCAATCCCGCTCCGAGACGGCGAGTTAGTCGGTGATGCCGCTTATCTCCGGCTCATTCCTACTTCGAGACGGGGAGTTAGTCGGCGAGGCCGCTTATCTCCTCCCCAATCCTACTCCGGGCGGAAGTTAGTCCGCACAAAAAAACCTCCAAACCCACAATGCTTCATGGTTTTGGAGGTTTTTCTTGTGCGAGGCTCGCGCGCCCCCTATATTACTTATCGGGAAGCTGCACAACATAGCTGTCCGACAAGCTAAGCAGATCAAGCGCATTGTTATACTGCTGCTCTGTTGCTTTGCTTTCGTCCTCTTTGAGAGGATCGAAAGGATAATTTTTTCCATCCTCGAACGAGATGCCCGGCACGAACACACTCGCATCTGCAACAATGGAGCCCGACGGGAGGAAATGGCGCATAGGCAGCACATTCGGACCTGGGTTAAGCAGATCCTCTCCAAAATGAATCTGATTAGCAATCGATACGCCCGTTAAATTCGCCACCGTTGGCAGGATATCAATCTGTCCTCCGGTTTCCTCTATAACTGCTGGATAAGTAACACCCGGAGCAGACAGAATAAGCGGAATATTGAACATATCAGGGTATCCATACTCATGTCCGAGTATTTCTTCCATCAGATTACGCTCCTTATTATCCAGCGAATAGACCGGCAGTCCTTGGTGATCACCGTATAACAGGACAATACTATTTTCCCATAACCCGCTTTGCTTCAGCTCATCGATAAACTTACCCAGTGCGTAATCCGAATAATTCTGAGATCTAATGTAACGACCAACTAAAGTATCCTCTAAGCGATCAGGAAGCTTCATTTGATATTTGGATTCCGGAATATTATAAGGATGATGAGAGCTCATGCTAATAATCTGTGCATAGAAAGGCTTGCCGTTTTCACTCATTTTCTTCAGTTCCGCAGCAGTCTTCTTATAGAGCACTTCATCTGATGCACCAAAAGCGACATGATCCTCGTCTCCGAAAAAGCTTTTGTCATAGTAACGATCCCAACCGAGTGAGGAATAGAGCTCACGCCGGTTCCAGAATTCAACATCATTCGTGTGGAATGTAGCTGTCGTATAGCCTTCTTTACTAAGGAGCTTTGGCAAGCTTGGAAGCTGTTTTTTCACATTTTTCTGAGTAGCAGCCTCATGCTTCGGAACATAGAGAGACGTGTTTACTACGAATTCAGCATCCGACGTTGTCCCTTGTCCAACCATAGTGTAGAAGCTGTCAAAATGAAAATTTTCCCGTGCAAGCTTGTTCATATTCGGTGTCACTTCTTTACCGTCAACCTCAAGCCCAACTAAAAAATTCTGAAATGATTCCATCTGAATGATGATAACATTCTTGCCTTTGCCTGCAGCATAATACTTTGTTTCCTCTATATGTTGAGCACCCTTGAGCTTATCGATCTCGTCCTGAGTGATGTCTTCCATCTCTATCAACTCTGTGTCCTCAGTACTGTCAGCGAATATGGTATAGATCTCGTAATTTAGTATTCCCATACCTTCAGCTTGCTTATTCTCATTCATGCTCGCCCGATTAGGCCATATGCTAAAATAACACAAAACGATTGAAACAAGAAAAACCACTGACAGAGCCGTCTTGCTGATTGGCTTCAGATTAATATGAATTTTTTTCGTCTTCACTCTAAGCCAAATCGGAATGGCGATCAACACGAATATATCTATAAATATGAGCAAATAGTAAGGATCCATTAACGAATAAGTGCTATTACCGACCTTCGTTACTTTATCCGCTTGGCTGAGTGCATGGTAAGTTACAATAATTCCATAATATTTGTAGTACATTAGCACCGTGAAATAAAGGATCGTGAAAAATAAATTGGCTATCGTGTAGTAGAGCAGCTTTCTCTTTGTAGCAAACCATTCTATTAAGCAGAATACTAGCCAGAAGAATGGAATTTCCGTCAGCATGGTCATAAAGGATGGCCCGTCTTCGAAAACAACAAACCACGCTAAACAGCATTTAAACAATAGGAGCAATGTAAAAAGTAAAAACCGCCTGTTACCAAGCCTGATCAATAAACCCATTTCATTTCATCCCTTTCAGCTTTCCTCCATTTTCCGTATTCACCATATGTGCTCATAATAATAACGTGCTCGCTAATGCTGGTTTGGACAAACAACCCTGTTAATATCTCTTTAATCCATATTAGTTATATCACCATAACAATTATATGACAATATCTATTCATAAGCCACAATGTTATACTGATGACATTAATAAACCCGTGCAAGGCAGCTAAAATTAGAGGGTGGAAAAATGAAAGCTGATCTAATAGATACCATTTCCCACTATTTCTTAACTGATGTCCGTCTCCTCAGGAAGAAATTGTTCACATCTTTTCCAACAGATAAAATACCCCATCATTTAACACGTTCTAATTTGGAAGTGCTGTTCGTCTTATTTGAACTGCGTAGAACATCCGTTACTGACCTTTGCAATAGACTATGTATTTCAAGACCTAACATGACACCCTTAATCAACAAATTAGTGCAGCATGATTGGGTGGAGCGGCAAACAAGCAGTGAAGATCGCAGGGTCATTCAAATAGCAATTACGACAAAAGGAGATCAGTTTTGCAAGGAGATTCACGAGCTTCTACTTAGTCAAATCAAGCTAAGGCTTGAATCCTTGGAGACTGAAGACCTAATTGAATTAAAAAGATGTATGGATTCTCTAAAGTCCATAGCCAAAAAGATTAGCTGGTAGCATTAGGGGCTGTTCCTTGGATCTTATCAGATCCGCTGGAACAGCCCCTTTAAAATTTTTATTGCTTCTTCGGTAACCTCATCTTTTAATTTTGCTTAGACAGCTTTTCCTGAGCTAAACGAATCATCTCACGTACCATTGAGCCGCCAATCTTCCCGCCTACTTGACCGACCTCTTCAGTCGTCAGCTTCCCGTTATCACCGGGGGCTAACGGCACACCTAAATCCTCGGCTACTTCATTCTTCACATCGTCCGGCCGTTCCGGATCTACGGAATAACCTTCACGACGCATAACCTCAGCCTTCAAATTACTCACACCCTGCTCCGCTCCTGGTACAAGTAGCTTCCTTCTTCTCGCCATAATAACTTCCCCCGCTTCCATTCGAATGGCTCCTACGATGCTATCGTACCCGGATGCCTGTGAATTATGCGGTGTTATGGCCCTGCACACTAACCTTCAGACTCTTCCATCCAACACTCATACAAGAGCTTCAGGCTCTGCTGAATAGCTTCTCGTTCCGCCCATGCCTGCTCCAGCTCACTTAAATCCTGACGGACAGTCAGCTCGTTCATAGCATCATCCAGATTACTAAGCTTCTGCTCTAATTCAGCAATCTCTTGCTCCAATTGACCTGAGTCCCTCTGCGGTAAATTCTTGGGAGATGAAGGCTTCTTCTGCTTCTGTGCGGGATTTTCCATTTGAAATGTCTCTTTGACAGCGAGCCTGCCCTTAACGCTAATCTTCTGACGACTCTTTTCCTTATAGGAGTCAAAATCCCCCAAGTAAACATGGATCTGCCCACCTTCAAGCTCCCAGATTTTCTGGGACAGCTTATTGATGAGGTACCGATCATGAGTAACTGCCAATATCGTGCCTGGGAATTCAGTCAGCGCTTCTTCCAGCGCCTCTCTCGAAGCAATATCCATGTGGTTGGTCGGCTCATCTAGAATGAGAAGATTTGGCCTCTGTAGCACCAGTAAGGCTAATCTCAGCCTCGTCCATTCCCCTCCAGAGAGTAAGCTCACGGACTTGAATACGTCGGCTCCATAGAATAGATAACTGGCCAATCGGGAGCGCGCTTCCCCCTCTTCCATCCCTGCCTGTTCACGAAAATAGTTCAGAACACTCTTCTTCGGGTCATCAGGGTATTGCTGCTGTGCCAAATAACCAACGCTGACGCGGGAGCCTAGCAGTAATTGTCCTTCGTCCGCTTGTAGCTCTCCAAGAATGAGCTTAAGGAGCGTACTTTTACCTGAACCATTATTTCCAACAAGCATCACTTTCTCGCCATATTCCAGCGCGCCCGCCGCCTGATCCAATATGACAGAAGCACCGAACCTCTTGCTGACTCCTGCAAACTCAATTACACGCTTACCTGATCGATCCGAGGGCTTCATGTCGTACTCGGCTTCCTTCCGATCAACCGCTGGTCGCTTCAGCTTCTCTATCCGATCCAATGCCTTCTGCATGGAGGCCGCTCTGCGAAAAAACTTACCGTTGCCGCCAAGCTTCCCCCACTCCATCAGCTGCTTAATCGTTTCTCTCATCTTCTTCAGCTGCTTTTGCTGCTCCTGATAATCCGCAAATTCTTGAAGCAGCCTCTTTTCTTTCTCCGTCACATAGTGGGTGTAATTCGTAGTGTAAATCGAGGATTCCCCATCCTCTAGCTCAACGATCTTGGTCACGACCTGATCTAGAAAATATCGGTCATGAGATACAACCAGTACAGCTCCCTCATATTTAATCAAGTACTCCTCCAGCCACTCGACTGCACTTAAATCCAGATGATTGGTTGGTTCATCAAGCAACAGCAAATCAGGCTTCCGTATGAGTTGGGAAGCTAGCCCCACCTTTGTCTTCTCTCCTCCCGAGAGCGAGGAATACAATCTTGAGTAACTTTCCTTTTCAATGTGTAAGCCATTTGCAACCTGATCAATTCGTGCATCTAGCTCGTAGCCATCCTCACGCTCGAAGGTTTCTTGCAGCTCAGAATATCGCTTAAGCAGAGTGCTCAGCAAATCTGGATCATTCCCCGCCTCCGGCTCGGACATGAGCTTCTCAAGCTCCGCCATTGCTGTTCGGCAAGTAATTAACTCCTGGTAGCCCAGAGCCATTATGTCATATACGGTTTGTTCCGCTGTTTCCGCAGGAATTTGCTCCAAATATCCGATTCGAGCATCCTTACGTATGGTAAGCAAGCCTTCATCCGGTACATCCAGCTTAGAGATCATCCTCAGCAGGGTAGATTTACCGCTTCCGTTGCGACCAACCAGTCCCACCTTCTCCCCTTGGTGAAGCTCGAAGGTTACATTTTCTAGTACTAGCTGAGCGCCGTTATATTTTTTAATGCTTTGACAATTAATCGTTAACATGAAGGTTCCTCCTATATTGAAGGCCCCCTTACCATGATAGCTACAAAAAAATGGCGTAGGGAAAATTCCCTACGCCATTCGGATTGATCCGTTGTGGTTAAGGTAGGAGCCTTTTCGTGAGCTGTGAAATCGTATGGTGGCCAATAGACAGACTTCTCCCGTCTTCACGCACGCCATGAACGATGCCAGCTGTCGCAAGGGGCAGTCGGCTAACTTGGTTGTTCACAAACTCTCGATTCATCCTACCTTCACCTCCTTAAATGCAATACAACGAGAATAACACAATGGAGTTTCCCGTTGCAAACAAAACCGTTATGCCATCATCCTACAACTACACTTAATTTCCATTATCACTCAAAATATACGCTAAATATAATAACATAGTTATTTAATAATATAATTATATACCCTGTGAAAAACGACTTTTTCGATAAGAAAGAGCTTGGGTACCAACAACGCCGCCGATGATGAGGAAGGCTCCCACGAAATAGAAGTAGGATAGCTTTTCATCTAGGAAAATCACGCCGGCAGCAATCGTAACCAAGGTGGAGAAATTGACGAATACGCCCATCTGTGACGCTTCCATGTGAGACAGGGCGTAGTTGGTTAGAAAAGAGGTTACGAGGGAGGACATCACACCTAAATAAATAATGGATACGATGAAAATAGGATCAGCTAGCGGGTCAAAGTAATGACTCAATGTCCCTTCAGATACATGACGGATAACGGACATCCCATTAAAAACGAGGAAGCCAATACCCATCATCATAACGGTAATATCCATAGCCCGATATTTACGACTAAGCGTTCTAGCCATTACGTTATACGCTGCTGATGAGACAGCCGAAAGGAGGATAAATAAAGAGCCTTTGAAATCCCCTATTTCCATCTGAGCACCCTTCATAACAAAAATATAGACGACTCCAGAAACAGATAGAACGATACAAGAAATTTGCAAAAGCGTGGAGTGCTCCTTCAGGAAATACGCCGCCAAAACCATAGTTAGGATCGGAATTGTCGCTTGGATAATACCCGCCTCAGAGGAGGAGATATAGAACAAGCCATAAGTCTGAAAGGCAAAGAACATTGATGGATAGAAGATGGCTAGAGGCAGCAGCTTGATGAGATCTTTGAGCTTAAATTGAGGCCGATTGTTGCTTAAAAATACAAGAAGAGCCGCAAGACCGAACGAGAGCGTGAACCGATGTGCAAGCATGTCGATTGGATGACTAACGGCTAAAGCAAGCTTAACGAATAGAAAAGAGAACCCAATGATTCCCGCATACAAAATGGCAGCATAATAAGCTTTCTTGAGAGGAGACGACATCATCCCCTGTAGCTGTCCTGCCATTTTAATAACCGTGCCTCAAGAATCCGTACAAAAGAGTCTGTTAGCTTGCCTACGATAGCGAAAATAAATATCCCTACAAACACAACACCCGTACGCAAGTATGCACGAGCATCCTGAATCAAATAACCGATTCCTTGATCCGCACCCATCAATTCGGCGACGACGAGACAGAGCCAAGACACGCTAAGGGACAGTCTCACTCCTAGTAAAATATTCGGCATTGCTGCAGGAAGGACAACCTTCGTAATTTGATGAAACCGGCTGAATTCCAGCACACGGGCTACATCGAATAGCTTTGAATCCACATTGCGGACTCCAAGAAACGAATTGACGTACAGAGGGAAGAAGGCCCCCATTGAGATCAACAATACCTTCGATAGCTCCCCAAATCCGAACCACAAAATGAATAGCGGAGTAACAGCAAGTAAAGGCACTGTTCTGAGCATCTGAATCGTCGGATCCAATACATGCTCGGTGCGTTTGAATAAACCGACTGCTATTCCAATAACTAAGCCGGACACGCCGCCGATGGCAAAGCCAAGCATTGCACGCATCACACTAATGCCTAGATGGTGGAATAATTCACCGGAACGAATCATGTCGAAGAAATCATGGAATATTGAAGTAGGGCTAGGAAATAGCATCGGATTTAGAAGGTCGAACGCAACCGCAAGCTGCCATATGACTAACACCAAGATAGGGATGGAGCTGCCAAGCGCAAGCCGGATGACTCTTTCTTTTCTAGACATGTGAATAAACAACCTTTCTTTCCTAAGTCGTTAGATGTGCCAGCTGACGTTGTTATCCTCGACATGGTTTAGTGCACTTAGCACCTTCGCGCGAAGCTCCTGAAAGGGTGGGCTCACCCGATTTCTAGGATAGGGTAACTCTACGGGAATAATAGCCTTGATTTTGCCGGGACGCGCATCCATGACAACTACACGATTAGACAGGAATATCGCTTCATCGATATCATGTGTAACTAGCAGCATCGAGGTCTTATTTTCCCGCCAAATGTCTAGCAGTGATTCTTGCATATGATTACGAGTGAACGCGTCCAACGCACCGAAGGGCTCATCGAGCAGAAGTACTTGAGGATTTCTGAGCAATGCACGAGCAATAGCAACCCGCTGTGACATCCCACCTGAAAGCTGCTTAGGGTAAGCCTTCTCGAAGCCGGTAAGCCGAACCAGATCAATCATCTCGTCAACCTTTTGTCTGACACCTTTATCCTTCAAGGATTGGTCCGCTGCTATATTTTTCTCTACCGTTAACCATGGGAACAATCGATGCTCCTGAAAAATAAAGCCCTTGTCCTTGCTCGGTCCAGTAATCTTAACGCCGTCCAATTCAACAGTACCTTCGTAATCAACGTCCAGTCCTGCGGCAATCTTCAGCAACGTGCTCTTGCCACAGCCACTCGGTCCGATTATCGAAACAAACTCTTCTTTGACCAGTGTAAGATGGATCTGATCAAGCACATGTGTAACCGTATCCGCAGAACGAAATGTTTTGTTTAATTGGCGAATTTCCAAAGCTGCTGCTGTCATTTCGAATCCCCCTTGCTTTCTTTCCACAAGCCCTCTTGAATTTACGGAGAATCTTATCAGACAGATAAAATAATTGTCAATACGAGTCTGCTGGGAATTTAACTAGTGATTGTCCACCCATTAACTTATTTAAAATTGTTATACTCTCGAATTAAATACTTAAGAAATTCCTTCTGAGCGATGGAAAAATGCTTATTCGTAAGTCTCGCCCAACCAAGCGAAATCGTATGAGGCTCATGATTCACAAGTGGAATGGCTACAATATCTCCATTGGCGACTAAAGGATCATTTTTCATGCTAAACTCGATAAATATGCCGATGGCTACGCCCTCTGCGATCGTTCTTTTCAGAATATCTACGTTATTGGAGGTAAAAATGATATTAACTGGACCATATTTATCCATGAAATCACGAATGTACCAGTTCGAGTAATTGTTGTCCGCGTTAACGAAGGTTTGAGCGAGTAGCTCTTGAGGGGTAACACTAATTTTCGAGGCTAGCGGAGAGCGCTTGCCCACATACACGACTATTCTCGAATCGAGCAGCTTGGTCATCGTTAAGTCTTTGACATCCTCTTGCTTGTGATTGTCGAAGTAAATAAGCCCAAGGTCGGTACGATTTTCCTTTAGGTCCTGAACAATGGCTTCCGAGTTTTTGGCAGTAATCGCTAATCGAACATTCGGATGATCCTTCTTGAAAGAGATGATTGACTTGGATAGAATGGTCACGATATTCGGGCCCGCCGAGAAACGAACCTCTCCTTCAATGAGCGCGCTCTGGATTTGCGATTCCTCTTTGATCTCTTCAATCCGCGCCAGTATCTCATTTACCTTCTCGATGATGACCTTACCTCTATCTGTAGGCTCTGTTCCTAGACGCGATCTTTTAAATATTTTGATACCTAGCTCGTCCTCAAGCTTGGACAAGGATTTGCTAACCCCCGCTTGGCTGACATGAAGCTGTTCAGCTGCAATGGATATCGATCCTGTTTTCGCGATCGCAGCTATGTATTCGAATTGCTCAATATTCATACAAAACACCCCTTTACATAACCACTGGTTATACAACTATAATCCATAGTTATTTTACTAGATTACTCGGAAATAATACAATGCAATTAACAAAAAGATTTTTACAGACGAAGGAGAATGGGAAATGAAAACAGGAACACATCGTAAATGGAAGAAAACAGGCTTGCTAGTGCTAGCCTTGGTTATTGGATTACTAAGCTTAGCAGCATGCGGTAAGAAGGACGGTTCGTCCGAAAAAGTGACTGTAAATATCGCAATTAACGGTGGCTTAAATCTTCTGACTATCGCTAAGAACAAGGGCTGGTTCGAAGAAGAATTCGCTAATGCAAACGCGACCGTGCAATGGAACGAATTCCAAAGCAGTGTTCCCCTTCTTGAAGGTCTTGTATCCGATCGAGTAGATTTCTCGTTCATCGGTGATGGCACAGTTGTAACAGGCAAGGCAGCTAACAGTCCTTTCACCGTAATTTCCGTAACAGGCGTTGAAGGAAATCAAAATAGCGTAATCGTTAAACCTGATAGCCCCATTAAATCCATCGCTGATTTGAAGGGTAAACAGATCGCCGTTGCTAAAGGCTCGTCTGCACACATTTTCCTCATCAAGGCATTGCAGAAGAACGGTCTTAAAGAATCCGATGTAAAAATCGTACAGCTACAACCGGATGAAGCAAACCCTGCATTCCAAGCCGGACAAGTTGATGCTTGGGGCATCTGGGACCCGTTTGTTACTACAGAAACAGCTGCTAATCGTGCACGTATCGTAGAAAGCGTAAAAACAATGAACTTCATCGCTCCAGCCGTCATGATTGGTCGCGACAAATTCCTTAAGGATCACCCTGATCTTACTGCTATCTACTTGAAGGTGTACCAGAAGGCTGTTGATTGGGTAAGCCAAAACATTGATGAAGCTGCAGATATTCTTGCTACTGAGAAGAAGATGGACAAAGCTTTAGTAAAAACTCTACTTCAGAACACCCATTACATTAACGAGCCAATTACTCCTGAAGTAGCTGAAGCCATTCAAACTACAGCTGATATCCTATTGGAATCCGGCACTATTAAAGAAAAATTGGATGTAAGCAAGGTTTATGACAACTCTTATTTCGAGAATTCAAAGAAATAAGCATAAACAGCTAAGCCACGAGCATCTTATGAGGCTCTTACCGAACAGGAGGACAATCAATGAGCACGACAAGAACGGATTCTATCGAAAATTACTTGCAAACGGCAACTAAAATCCGCAACAGCGTGCAAGGACTGTCTGAGGACCAGCTTCTGTGGAAGCCGGGTCCCGCTAAGTGGAGCATCAACGAAATCGTCGGTCACCTTGTCGATTCCAATATCGTTAATTCTTACCGTATTCGTAAAATCATCTCCGAGCCTGTGTCTCCGCTGGCTACGTTCGCCCACAATGAGTGGACGAGCCAGCAACGCTTTAATGAAACAGAGCTAGATGAAATTCTAGCCGTTTACGATGCGATTACCCGCTATAATGCACTATTACTGCGCAAGCTCAATGAAGAGCAATGGTTGAGCGTGGGTATGAAATTGGATGAGCCTATTTCCATCGCACATATTATTGATAGATTCATATGTAACCATGTTCAAGAGCATCTTGGTCAGATTGAGCGAAATCTCACAGCATATCGTGCAAGGTAAAAGGGATGACGCAGCCGATGAATAATACAAACAGCTCCGCAGCTTCTATCCAGCTATACCAAAACACATTCATTAAAATTCGAGAAGCTGTAGATACTTTAACTGATGAGCAGCTCCAATGGAAACCCGCTCCTGGCAAGTGGAGCGTTACTGAGGTCGTGACACACCTCGTCGATTCAAATCTAGTTAATTCGTATCGCATTCGCCAGCTGCTATCGGAATCACGTCCTGAATTGATGCCTTATGCACACGATCAGTGGGTGTTTCATCAGCAAACCAATAGTACTCCTATGGAAGAGCTTCTTCTGATCTATGAGGCGATTACTCGGTATAACGCCCTTCTGCTAAGTCGTATTGACGACAATGCTTGGGACAAGCTGGGGTGGGAAGAATCCCACTCCTACACCTTAAGACATATCATCGAAGTATTTGTTGCCGGGCATGTAGATATTCATATGGCACAAATCGAGCGGATTAAGTCAGCTTATCGTGAGGAGGGGATTTCATGAAGCTCGAAAATTTACTGGCACAAGTCGAGTCACTCTATCCTGAGGTTGTGGGTTGGAGACGGTACCTGCACCAGCATCCCGAATTAAGCTTCGCTGAGAACGAAACGGCTGCTTATATTGAGGGTATCTTGAAATCGTTCGATCATCTCACTGTCACTAGACCTACAACGTCGAGTGTAATGGCACGACTAGTAGGTAAGCTTCCTGGACGGACGCTAGCCATTAGGGCTGATATTGATGCGCTACCTATTCAAGAAGATACGGGATTAGCCTTTACCTCGCAAAATGATGGCGTTATGCACGCGTGTGGTCATGACGGCCATACAGCCACAGTTCTGGGAGTCGCCAAAATTCTGTCCCAGCATCGGGACGAGCTTGAGGGCGAGGTTAGATTTCTTTTCCAGCATGCGGAGGAGCTACCTCCCGGCGGCGCCGACGAAATGATTGCGGCAGGTGTCATGGACGGAGTCGATTGGGTCATTGGGGCACATCTTCAATCGCCGGTAGAGGTTGGTAAAATTGGAGTTGTCTCCGGACCAATGCTCGCTTCCCCTGACACATTCCATATTACGATAAAAGGGAAGGGTGGCCATGCTGCGGAGCCACATGCGACGGTCGATTCTATCGCTATTGGCGCTCAGGTTGTCACAAACCTTCAGCACATTGTCTCTAGAGCCGTTAATCCGATGGAACCTCTTGTTGTGTCCGTAACTCAGTTCATCGGGGGCCACGCTCACAATGTCATTCCGGGCTCCGTTCAGCTGACGGGAACGGTTCGCTGTATGGAGCCTACGCTTCGGGAAGAAGTTCCGCAGCGCATGGAGCAGATTATAGCAGGAATTACTCAAGCTCATGGCGCCGAGTATGAATTTAAGTATATCTATGGCTATCGCCCACTCATTAACGACAAGGAAATCTCGCAGCTTGTGGCGGATACAGTCGTTGAGCTGTTCGGAGCGGAAGCACTTTATACGATTAAACCAAGCATGTCCGCTGACGATTTCTCGGCTTATCTGAACCGTGCGCCAGGTACTTACTTTAACATTGGAGCCGGTAATCAAGAGCAAGGAATCGTGTATCCTCATCATCATCCGAAGTTTACGATTGACGAGAATTCCTTACGGATAGGCATGCAGGTGTTCCTCGCTTCGACCGTAAAGCTTCTGAACAAGTAATCATGTATGCAAAAAGGCGTTGGTACCAGAGGATATAACCTCTCTGTACCAACGCCTTTTGTTCACTTCCCTCTAAGTGAACCAGTCTACTTAGAGGACTGCCCGTTCATATCGGTTAATCTCAATGCTGTAGGAGTTTTACCCTCTTCGGACTCATCAGATTCCACATATCTCTTGAGCACATCCAGCTTATTTTCCCAATACCTTTCATAGAAGGCAAGCCAGCGCTTGAGTTCAAGCAGGGGATCCGTATCCAGCCGGTAACGAGTCTCTCTCCCGACCTTCCTTTCTTTCACGAGTCCAGCATCCGCCAATATGCGCAAATGCTTGGAAACGGCTGTTCGAGTCATCGGAAAATGTCCGCTAATGACGGTTACCGGCATCTCCTTATCGGCAAGCAAATGCAGCAGCCCTCTACGGGTCGGATCTGCGATGGCTTGGAACACATCATGCTTAGGGGAAGGTGCCTCTAACGACATCTTAACCCTCTACATATTTTCTCAGTGATAGTACAAGCCCTGCCCAACCGCCGCTCATCTGTTCGCGTACCGCTTCATGTGGTTGTCCAAACTCCGTCACTTGGTCGACATTCCATCCGCTATGAATTAATGTAAACTCTGTTTGGTCGCCCTGCTCGCTTAATTCGAACGTTAATGTCCAATCCTTGCCCCACTTAAAGGAAAGGCGATTAGGCGGATCAATTACCGTAACTTTACATGGAGATTGACCGAATGGCCCTGCCTCTAGATGAAATTCATAGCCTTCAATAGGCTCAAAATTATTAGGCATAAACCACGCTGCAATTCCCGCTGAAGTAGCGACGGCAGCCCATACCTTCTGGATAGAAGCATTCAATACTAAGGTTTGACGAATATCAGGCAATGTATTTGGATTGCTATTGGACATGTAATGGCCTCCTCATTATTGCGAAACCATTTGGTTTCTCATTGCTATTATATGAAACCAAATGGTTTCGCGTCAAGACCACATTTTCAGATTAGCATTCACATAACGAAATGGAATAATTCAAAAAACAATTAAGGTTGTCCAATCCATTTCTAATATCTTAAATACAATATAGTAATCTTCGAGAGAAAGAGGTGAAAGAAAAGATGACAACCTTACTAGCTTATAACGCAACTGTTGTAACCCCGATTACAGATGGAGTCCAAATTAATGTTCCTCAGACTCCCGCCGGCGTGGGAATCGCAACAGTAATCGTGAATGTTCCGAATGTCGTCCCCAGATACGTGGAGATTAGAGCAACGGTTGGTATTCGTGGAGATGAAGGTACTGGACAATATCTCTTCCGCCTGTTCCGCGGTACAACAGAAATTTATTACTCACTACTCGGTGCCGAAGCTGGATTTGAGAAATTCTATCTAAACACGATTCAAAAAACCGATGGGAATGCAGCGCCAGGTCCACACGCTTACACGCTATCCATTGAAAAATTTACTCCAGACCTATCTTTGACTGTAATCGGCCCTGTAGAAATCAGCGCATCAGTATACGGTTAATAGCAGTTCACCTAGGACGCTCAATAGAGAAAGTCTCACCCAGCATCGAATAAGAATTACCGGCAAGTCGGCTAATCGGCTTTAGAAGCTCTGAATCAACATGTCCATTCTCGTACAGAGCCTCATCTATATGAAAATAAACGATTCTACCGATAAGTAAATCACATGCCGGTGTAGTCTCTGATCCACCAAGAGGAATTGCCCGTTCCAGCAAGCACTCCATGCGAATCTTTGCCTCTGCTATCCCTGGAACGGTAATTTTTTCACTTGATACCGGAGTCAATCCTGCGAAAGTAACCTCACTTTCCTCTGGGGGCAGGTTGGCTGCCGTTTCATTTAGCTGTTTAATATAAGATTCATCTGAGATATGAACGACGAATGCCCCTAGCTCTATCGCATTCCTCGAAGTATCCTTCTGCTCCCCGTTCTTTCTTTGGACAGACACGGAGATAAGAGGCGGGTTAGCTGCAACGATATTAAAATAGCTAAAGGGCGCTGCATTCAACACTCCAGATGAAGACAAAGTAGTCACGAGGGCAATGGGCCTAGGTATGATGCTTCCGATTAACAGCTTGTAATTGTCCTGTTCGCTTTGGGTAGTCGGATCAATAGTTATCATGTCAGCTCCGCAAAATGCTGCTCATACCATATTGCCGCAGCATTCACTTCCGATGAGGTGAGACGATGACCAAACTTTTCCCAATGGACGGTGACAGAAGCACCTGCATCCTTAAGTAAAGCATTCAATTCCTCAGTCTCTTGAGGGAGACATATCGGATCATTTTCCCCGGCGGCTATAAAGATCGGAACCCCGGACAACACGGGCAGCTCAATATCTCTTAGAGGAACCATCGGATGGTGCAAAATAGCCCCTTTCAACGAGTCAGCATAATGGAAAAGAATACTTCCGGCTATGTTAGCCCCATTAGAGTAGCCTACGGCCACCAGATTCCGGCGATCAAACCCATATTCCTCCGACGCTTGATCCAAGAAATCGTTCAGCTCCTTCGTGCGGTAAATAAGATCTTCGATATCGAATATCCCTTCAGCCAATCTGCGGAAATACCGCGGCATACCATTTTCCAATACGTTACCTCTAATACTTAGAACCGAAGAAGCTGGCGAAATAACATCCGCTAATGGGAGGAGATCATGCTCTGTCCCTCCCGTTCCATGTAAGAGAACGAGCACAGGTGCATTAGGGTTCGTTCCTTGCTTGAATATATGCTTCATTATAGGTCAGCCTCCAATACTCTCACTTTAATCGGGGGTAATCCCTTTTCAATCTGCTCGCGATGTACCTCTAGCCATTGTGGGAGCATCAGCTTCTCACCCAATGTTTCAGCTGGCTCATCCCGCGCAAACCCTGGTGAATCAGTCGCGATTTCGAACAAGATGCCGCCTTCCTCCCGAAAATATATCGCATTAAAATATTGTCGGTCAATAACAGGTGTGGGTTGGAAGCCACTCTCTTCGACTAAGCTTCTCCAAAGCAGGTGATCTGCATCATCTTTCGCCCGCCAGGCAATATGATGAACGGTTCCTGCCCCACCAATTCCCTGGGCCATAGCCTTTACATTTACATCGAGTAGGTTTCCTAAATCTCCAGCCGCTTTGAATCGGGTGTACTCCCCGTCATCAGCTATTTTTTCCATACCTAGCACATGCTCAAGCACAGAAGCAGTACTCTCAGGATTTGTGCTGAAAAGCATAGCACCCCCGAAGCCTTTAATTGCATGATGTACAGGCACACCACCATGAGACCACTGGCTCAAAGCACCTTCTTTGCGCTCCACGATTTCCAATCTTAAACCATCTGGATCAGAAAGCTGCAAATAATGCTCACAAATCTAGTTGTTACGGCCACCGGAATTTGAAGTTTCTCCAACCGCTCCTTCCAGAATTCAAAAGCTCCCACAGGAACAACATAGGTAGTAACCCCCACCTGTCCGCCACCAATACGCCCTTGACGAGAGGTTGCCCATGGGAAAAAGGTTATGGCCGTCCCCGGACTTCCTGCCTCGTTACCGAAATATAAGTGATACACCTCTGGCGCATCGAAATTGATTGTCTTTTTCACAAGTCGCAGCCCTAATACTCCAGAGTAAAAATCGACTGTCGCTTGCGCATTTCTCACAAAAGCCGTCACGTGATGAATTCCTAAGGTTTGTTGTCTCATTTGAGTTAGTCTCCTCTATTGTATGATGTTGTACCGACGGATGCTGATTTTTAATCTGTTGCGATTCTGTCCTAGTATTCATATTTACACTTAAGTTAAGAATCTTTACCTTAAGATATATGGCCTAACAAAACACTTCCTAGCCTACTGTTCCACATTCCCCGCCGCTAATAACCTTCCTCCGCATATTTTCCTAGCTTTTTGAGTAATTGGCTAACCAATTTCTTCTCTTCCTCGTCCAAACCGTTCACTGCCTGTTGAATAACTGCGGTATGCTTGGGGAACACTTCTTCAATCAATTGTTTGCCTGCGTCCGTAATCTCCGCATAGATAAGGCGTCTATCCTCTAATGAAGCTTTACGTTTTACGTAGTTTTTCTGTTCCAGCTTATCCACCACATAAGTAATGTTCCCGCTGCTCATTAACACTTTTCCGCCAATCTGCTGCAAGGGCTGTGGGCCTTTGTGATACAACAGTTCCATTACACCAAACTCTGTACGGTTTAATCCATATTGTTTAATATCTCGATCAGCATGAGCATTAATCCATTGACTCGCTCGATTCAGAGAGATGAAGAGATCCAATGAAAAATCTTGATTGTTATCTGCCAAGCTGCTCACCGCCTCGTTGAATATCTTAAATTCATTTATCTTAATATTAAGATAATATATTTGTGAGCCATTGTCAAGTCATATTAGGGGAAATCCACTCTAGTGCGGAGAGTTAATCGGCGAGACCCGCTTATCTGCTGCTTAACTTCACTCTGGTGCGGAGAGTTAGTCGGCGGGACCGCTTATCTCATGCTCAATTCCACCTTGGTGCAGGAATTAGTCGGCGAGACCGCTTTTCTGCTGCTTAACTTCACTCTGGTGCGGGGAATTAGTCGGCGAGACCGCTTTTCTGCTGCTCAATTCCACCTTGGTGCGGGGAGTTAGTCGGCGAGACCGCTTTTCTGCTGCTAAATTCCACCTTGGTGCGGGGAGTTAGTCGGTGGGACCGCTTATCTACCGCTCAAACCCACTCTGGTGCGGGGAGTTAGTCGGTGGGACCGCTTATCTACCGCTCAAACCCACTCTGGTGCGGGGAGTTAGTCGGTGGGACCGCTTATCTACCGCTCAAACCCACTCTGGTGCGGGGAGTTAGTCGGATGAATCAATTAGAGGCTTCCCCCTATTCAAAATGGGGGAAGCCTCTAAGTTCACTGTCCACTAAAGGCACGAAGCATCCAAACATGTTTCTCAAGACCGGTCTTGATGCCGAGAAGAAGATCTGCTGTGTCCTCATCATCACAAGAGTTTGCAATTTTGATGCCTTGACGTAGCTCACTTATAAGTTGAGCGAAATCATCCGCAATAGCAATCGTCATTTGTTCGGCCGATTCTACTCCATTTGCTTCATTAACGGATGACAGTCGCAATGCGTCAGCGTGTGTCGCAACTGGCTTACCTCCCACTGCGAGCAATCTCTCTGCCAAAACATCGATATGTGTAGCTGCCTCAGTATACAGTTCTTCGAACTTCACATGTAGTGTAAAAAATTGAGGCCCCTTCACGTACCAATGAAAATTGTGCAGCTTCATATGGAGCACATTCCAGTTGGCAATCTGTTGGTTAAGTACCGCGCTAATTGTGATGATATCTGTGTTCATATCGATTCCTCCCACGACTTATTTATACTTAATCTAAATATAAATATATCTTATCATGGGTATCGAGCTCCTTCATGAATGTTGCATTAAGGTTTAATTAAGATTAGATGAAGAGTGCCGAAGACTCTTATCACATTCAAATTTACCGGATAAACCATTCCAGCAAAAAACGCCCCGGCCCGCTAAAGGAATGTGAATCCCTCAACTGACCGAAACGTTATTTTTTACTACATAAACAGAAGCGTCATTCACCTACATATAATGAAGTTAAAATTCCAACTCATGGATCGTACCGATTGGATTACATAGTAGCTCGCAGCCTTCAGGACGAATAACTGCGCCCTTTTCCCAACGAATACCGAAGGTGTCCGTCGTAACAAAGGTGTCAATCTGGAATGTCATGTTCGGCTCCAGCAAGTAGTTCGATGAGGTTTCCATCCAAGGAGCTTCAACTTCAATCATGCCCGTTCCGTGACAAGGACCATATAGATAGTTCTTCTCGTAGCCATTATCTTTGTAGAATTGATAGAAACCCTTCGCTACATCACTCGCCAATATCCCTGCCTTTAAGTTAGCTTGCGTCCATTCATGAGCCTTTAATCCAAACTCGATAACGGCACGACGCTCAGGAGACAGCTTCCCTAAACTGATCGGCATCCCGATACTCGGCGAATAACCGTCAACCTTAGCGGACAAGTTAAGCTGTACGATATCCCCCTTGTTGATAATGCGATGTGAAGAACGAGAGATGGCATGCCGAGTGGATTTCTCACTGAAAATATACATAGGAAGACCTTCATACTCAGCACCGTTCTCGTAGATCACGCGTTGAGCAACGCCTACCATTTGAGTTTCTGTTACGCCTGGACGAATCGTTCTAATGACCTCTTGGGTTGCAAGCTCTGTAATCCGGAAGCCTTCGCGCATACAAGCAAGCTCATTCTCCGACTTAATTCTCCGTAGGGACACCATAATCTCGTCTGCGCTAGAAATTTCGGCATCCGGGAAATTGCTCTTCAGCCCCTCCATCATGACGACGCTGGTGTCCAGCATACTTGCGACACCTATCTTGAGCTTAGAGCCAGTAACTCCAAGCGCTTTAAACACATCCTTGTATGAATCAGGCTTCAGCTCCGGATATGCTGGGTTGGCAGACTCACGGTATTCCATCAGAGTGAAAATTTTATCGATTTTGCCGAAATCACTAGCATAAATCGTACTTTCAGGACCAACCAGCAGAGCTGCATCTCCAGACGCAGTGATCGCTACGCCTGCTCTTTCGAACAAAGGCCAGAAGCCGCTGAAGTAACGAACATTCGCATAATCTGCCTCATTGGAATTGACAATCATAACGTCTAGTCCTTTTTGCTCAACAAGCTTAGCCGCTCTTTGGATTCTTTCCTTGTACTCGTTATCCGGAATGTATATTCTTGCTGTCATAATAGGTAGTCTCCCTTAGTCTTTTTTAGTTTTTGCATCAATGAGAACAACAACGGCTAGAATGAGTCCTTTAATGATCCATTGCCAGTATGAGCCAATGCCCAGAAGTACCATCGCATTGTCGATAATCCCGAGAATCAAAGCTGCGATAACAACCCCGATGACTTTACCACGGCCACCTGATAACGAGGTTCCGCCGAGCACGACTACTGTAATAACGTCGAACAGCATATTTTCCCCGAGTGTCGGTTGACCAGCCATCGTCCTTGAAGTGATCATAATGGCACCAATTGCCGTTAAGAAGCTACCGATAATAAACGCGATCATCTTGATTTTGTTCGTATTAATTCCTGACAATCGGCTTGCTTCCTCATTGCCACCTACAGCATAAATACTTCTGCCTGTTTCCGTATGCATCGTGAAGATGTAGCAAAGGATAGCGATAAATGCTAGGATCAGGATCGGAACGGGTATCGGCCCGACATAGCCTGCTCCTAAGTTTTTGAAGCCAGAAGGTAAGCCTGAAATCGGAATACTATTGCTATACAGGTAATTAACTCCCTTCAGCACGATCATCGTAACCAATGTTGCGATAAAAGCAGGAATTTTCCCGTACACCGCCATTAATCCATTCACAAAACCAACCGCGACGGACGCGAACAGAACGATGATAATGGCAAGTACAATCGGCACATTTTCCCAATGGACAAGACCTGCCAGCAATACGCTAGTAAATCCTATGGAGGAGGAAGCCGACATGTCGATTCCACCGATCAGAATGACGAAAAATTGTCCTAAAGCAATAATGGCTAGAAATGAGATTTGCCTAACGATATTTACAATATTGTTCGTATCGAAAAACCCGTCTACGAAGATGGAGCATACAGCGAACAATCCAACAAAGATGAATAGAATGGCCCATTCCTTGAAAAGCAAGGAGAACGACCCTCCCGGTACGATGCTTTTGTAACGTCTATCCGTTGCTTCCATGGTCACACCCCCAGCAGCTTGCTAATAATATTGCTTTGCGTTTTCTGTTCGCCCGACACGCAGGCATGAAATTCGCCCTCGAACATGACATAGATTTTATGACACAGCCCAAGTAATTCCTCCAGCTCCGGGGAAACGATAATGACGCATTTCCCTTTCGCCGTTAAGTCGTTGATGAGCTTGTATATTTCAGCCTTAGCACCAACATCGATACCGCGGGTAGGCTCGTCGAACAGAAATAGCTCTGAATCCGCAAGCACCCACTTGGAGATGACAATTTTCTGCTGATTACCTCCACTTAGCTTAACAACCGATTGCTGGGGGGTAGCCTTTACACGCATCAGCTGCGCGACACGATTGGCGTCTTCCCTCTCCTTCTTATGCTGCATAGTGCCTTTTTTGAAGTTTTTCAGAGAAGGAAGAGTTATGTTATGAACGACGTTGAAATTCATGACGAGCCCGAGCTGCTTACGTTCATCAGGGACTAAACCGATCCCTTTACGGATTGCGGCGGATGGCTGCTTGAATTTGACCTTCTGGCCCTTCCAATGAATTTCTCCAGCGACCGTCTTGTAGTTACCGAAGATCGCGTTGAGCAGCTCCGTCTTACCTGCACCGACCAGCCCCGCAATCCCGACCACTTCTCCAGAATGCACTGTTAGGTCGATATTCCGAAATGACTTTTCAGACGTTAAGCCTTTTAGCTCCAGCACAGGATTACCGATCTTCTCGTTAAGTGGAGGGAATATTTGCGTCATTTCCCTACCGATGATCATTTCGATAAGACGATCCTTATTCACGTCAGCCACTTCACCGGAATGGATTAGCCTGCCGTCGCAGAGGACCGTATACGTATCGCAAACCTCGAAAATCTCATCCAGACGGTGAGAGATATAGATAATCCCCATCCCTCTTTCTTTAAGCACTCGAATGATACGATAAATATTTTCGATTTCCTTCTCCTGCAACACGGCCGTCAATTCATCCATAATGATCATCTTCGCTTGCATGGAAACTGCCTTCGCAAGCTGAATGATTTGCTTCTCTGCCATCCTTAGTTCCTTGACGGGTACGGACAAATCCAATTGTGTGCCAAGAAATGCTTGAATCTCATCCGCTCTCCGGTTCATTGCCTTCTTATCTATGAACCCGAACTTTTTCTCATAGCTTCCAATAAAGAGATTTTCCAATCCACTTAGCTCCGGAATAAGCTGCAGTTCTTGATGAACAACTGCAATCCCCATTCCTTGGGAACTTCTTACGTTATAGCCGCTTCTCTCGCTGACATTCGTCCCATTGACGTAAAGGGCGCCCTCGGAAGGTGTGTAATGTCCGATAATGATTTTGGCAAGCGTCGATTTACCGGCACCATTTTCCCCAACAAGCGCCCGGCACTCCCCCGGCTTCAAACTAAATGAAACATGGTCCAGCGCCCTCACTCCGGGAAACGATTTAGAAACATCCCTCAATTCAATGATAGGTTGCGCCGTCGCCTGTTTCATCCTAGCCCCGCCTTCCCTGCCTTGTTCCAATAAGCAGCGAAATCGTCAGCACGATGAAATGTCGATCCCATATCCTTCAGCCGGTCAATCAGTAGCGAGAACTCGCGCATTGCTTTATCCCCACAGCCCAGTGTAAGGAATCTATCTGGCGTTACCCTCGCCTCGCCGTAGTGATAGCTTTCTTGAATCGGAATGAATTCCCACGGGTGAAAATAAAAGCAGAGCACAACCGGCAAGTTTCTCTCCCGGAGGAAACGAACAAAGCTATCGATATGCTTCATCAGCTCATCTGTTCCCTTAGTGCGAAACAGCGGCCATTGATCCCGATCCCGTTCCAGGCCCGGGTCATTACTCTTCATGACCATATCTGCGAAGTTAGGAATTTCGACGATCTTCATGTCTCCTTCCTTCGTCCAATCGGCCTTGCTAGGATTGTAAGGAATAAATCTTTCTCGATAGAAATACATCGGATAGGAGGCATCGGACACATAGTTGAGCTTTTCGAGCGAATTCAGCAATGCCGTCGAACCCCATAGCCTTGGTGCACGGAAGGATACCGGTTGATGCCCTAGCACCTGCTCGACCCATTCGGTAGCCTTTTCAATACGGAAAGGGACTTCCTCTGGCAGAAGTGGTACAACGCCTGGAATCGGAAATAGTTCATCTCCTACCGTCTCGTGGAACAGAGAATGGCAGCCTACTTCATTACCGCTTTTCTTGACGATCTCAACACTGTCCGGATTTCTCCGTGCAGCGTCCCCTGTATAATAGAAGGTTCCTTTAATCCCCTTCTTATCGAATAGCTCAATTAGCGGAGGAGTCGCGTTCTTAACCCCATCATAATAGGGTGTAAAGCTTCCTACGTCAGTCTCCATATCAAATCCGAAAATTACATGGATATCGTCCTTCTTCATCCTACATCCCCCTTCTTACAGCCATAACCATCCGAGTGCTTCGACGCCCAGGAAGATTTGCCGATCATCCCGCTTATCGGGATATAGTTCGTTATGAATGACTCTCTTAAGCTCATGGTAAGGATACATACATGACGGTGTGCCCGTCTCATCAACCGGATTGACATCGAAATACGTTTGCTTCACTAGGGAGAAATCCTGCTCGTTTAAGCTATCCATCTCGAGCAAGTATTTTCTTTTCTCATCTAGTGTTGCCGCACTGTCATAAGCGATAGAGGTCAGCGCCAAGTCGTATATAATCCGATTCCGTTCATGGGAATTTTCAATTTTTTCGAAATGCTTGACGTAAACCTTAAGCTGCTCATCCTTTCGGAGCTCCTCTTTTACCTTGCGAATTTTAGCCCCAATATTCGGCCAATCCGCAATAGCCTGCTTAATGACGGGAATATCGTTCTCGTTCACTTTATTGCGCAGGAATGGGAATTCCGTCGGGAAAATGTTCAATTGGCTTTCGTGAATGGTGAGCATGTTCTGCTGCACGTATAAAATATCGTCCACGAGCTCCGGACCGAATACGGCCTCAACGGAATGCCGGTAGAACGTTTCAGCACCTTTATCCGATCCCCAGCCATAATAAGAATGGGAATACAGATTGAGGAAATATCCGTACCATTCGAACATGTATCCATTTATGCCTCTGACCTGATGCTTCACCGAATCGATGTGCATATCGATGTCTTTCTCAATATATTGGTGATTCGTCTCTTCTTCAGCCCGGATCACGTTGGATTTGAATATCCGCATCAATCGACCCATTGTTGCTGCAACCGCGTTGGCTTCCGTATCTCTCGCCCATATCCGCTCTTTGCCGAACACATCGACCCATTTCGGAAACTCGTCATCAGAGACATATAATCCCGGCGCCCAGAACAGGACGACATCCTCCGGAATGTTGTTTTTACAATCCTGTAGATAACTCACACTTTTCTCTAAAGGCGGTTCTCTCCATGCCCGAACTCCCACGACGCAATCCTGATTCTCATCCTTGATCTCTGTATAAAGCGTGTTGAGTAGCCAGAAATTCGCTTTGTGCTTCGCCTCTGCAGGTGTGCGGTTATTCATGAAGGTTTTCCCGCATCCCTCGCAATTGCAGAACCAATAGGACTCCTCGCTTTCCTCGAAATCGATGCCATCAAAGCCCAATTGCACGATGCGACGCATCGACGCTTTCAGATAAGCTATATTTTCCGGCTTGCTCAGGCACAATGTATCGAAATCATTTACGAATTTTCCATCCTTGGGTAGAACCATTCTCTTGTCTTTATTAATGCTTGGGTAACCACCGTTATAGCTGTTCAAGCCGATATACGCATAAAAGTCGATGCCTAGCTGGTGCCCATAATCGAATAACCGCGATAGAAACTCTTCCGTAATATTCGGGTGTGTGTAGGCGACCTCGATCCAATTGCTGCTTTCTTCATTCCAAACCTTCATCTTATAGTCTTGAAGCATCGTTTCGGGATACTCGTCAAATTGGAAAGGCCAGTATCCGTACATGCACATATTAAATTGGTTAATCTTGAGGTCTGAGCAAATATTCAAATATTCTATCCATTCCTCATAGCCCCATAGCTGCAT
Source organism: Cohnella abietis (assembly GCF_004295585.1). Classification (NCBI taxonomy): domain Bacteria; kingdom Bacillati; phylum Bacillota; class Bacilli; order Caryophanales; family Paenibacillaceae; genus Cohnella; species Cohnella abietis. Next base: position 6,472,456 of record NZ_AP019400.1, read on the forward strand.
ATCAAATCCAATTCGTCCATAGCCCGCATACCAGGCAAACGTGTTCGATATGGAACGTTTTTCGATCGAAGGCCAATCTAGAATAGTAATCTCAGACAGAACATATCCCCCGTCATCTTGACGCTGGAGCAGCTGCTTAAGCGTTGAGAGCGCATTCACATAACCATCACGATGGGCAAATCCGATATGAACAGCTGCTTCTTCGACCTTAATGGTGTAGCCTTGCAGCAGGAACAATTCAGGCTGCTCGATTGACTCGTTCCCCGAAAGCCGATCATAAAGAATAATATCTAAATGCGTGGAATCCGCGGTGTCTACCTGTAATGTGATGTCCTGATAATTCCACAGCTTCTTATCTGCAATTTCTTTTACTTCAAGCTCCGAATTTGTTAAACCGATCGTCACCAGATTAAACCCTTGAAATCGATTCGTCGTACCCTCGCCATACTGAAAGCTTTTTGGTTCGGGAAGTAATGCACGCATCGCCCTTCCTCCTCTTGGATGTCTTATAGTGATGATTACTTGGATTTGAGGTTTGGAGAAGGAACCACTATCGCAGTCCCTTCTCCCCTACATTATTTACCTAGCCACGACCAGCTTTTCCAGTCATAATCCTTGATATTATCAGGGGTAATCACTTCAGGCTTAGGAAGTGGAGTCGTATCCCCAAGATCCTTGCCATCCATTGCTTCCATTAGCGCTTGAAGAGCAACCTCTCCCAGAACAACTGGATCTTGAAGCACTTCACCTATCCATGCTGAATTTCCGTCTTGGATGAATTTAAGGACCTCTTTGTCGCCCGCTATTCCGATGAACTTTACTTCCTTATCACGATTCGTACTTACCGCGGCATTGTAAGCTCCTAGAACTAATGCATCATTATGTCCGCTTACAACATCGATAGATTTATTACGTTGAAGAACATTCTCGAACAGAGTCTGAGCTGAGTTTCTATCTCCTTTAGGGTCACCCTCTTCGATCACTTTAGCGTTAGGAAAAGCTGCTTTAATGACGCTGGAGAAGCCTTCAAAACGATCTACTGATGCTTGACCGGATGCCGGTACCGTTAAGTAAGCGACTGTAGGGTTGTCCTTATTCAGAGTTTTCAAATAATTTACAGCAACTTCACCTGCGGCTTTGCCCATTTCCTTGAAATCATGTCCTACGAATGTTTCCCAAACTACATCTTCCGGATTGTCTGGTGATTGCGGATAATCGCCAACTACGATTTTGACACCCTTCTCATGTAGCTTCACAAGCGTCGGAATAATGGCTTTACCATCAACAGGGAATACTACGATCCCTTTAGCGCCTAACTGCGCCATATTTTCAAGCTGAGTAATTTGCGTGTTAATATCGAATTTACCGTCCTCGAATTGTAGCTTTAAGCTTTTGTCTGATTTCTTAGCATAGTTGTTCATGCCGTCAATCGCACCTTGGTACCACGGCCAACCGAGGTTCATTATGGCTCCACCAATTAAGATTTGATCGCCGCCACTTGTCGGACTTCCACTTGCATCCCCACCGCTAGATGAAGACTCTTTGTTTGAATTCGAACAACCAACGAGCACTAACGATAATACCAACATAGCTGCGAATGACTTGACCCAACCCTTTTTCATAGATGATGCCTCCCTATTATGTTATAGTCCCCGAGTTAAACTCGGGAGCCCATGAAACCAGATGTGACAAGCGGAGGAGTGTCCTTAGACACTTAAACCCATAGTTGTATAGAAGGCCATATTAGTTTGTCTCGTATCCAGTCTTCCGTATTGAACGACAACTGGCACATCGCTGACTAGCTTTACGGCATATTGCGTTTCTCGAGGAACGATGTACCCATTCAAGTGCTCGGGGTTGTCCAATCTAAAGCAACGAACCCTCTCCCCTTCTACTTCAGCTGAGATAGTCCCGATAGGTTCTTGATCTGCAAAATAGAGAGTAAACTCCACCGTTGCCTTCGTTGCATTCATATTAAGTACGATGATAGACTCGTGTCCTTCGAGCAAAGAATCACCAGCAGGTGGCAATTCGCAATCTGGAAATACCCATTGCAGCTTTCCGTTGTTGTCGTTCATGATGATCATCTCCCAGTTTGACTAGATTCATTGATGATAAGCTTCGGTTCAAGGACGATTTTCTCAAACATCTTTAAGTTCTTATTCTTCTCTTTCCTCATGATGATGTCCCCAGCTATAGACCCAATCATATGTGCCGGTTGGATAATTGAAGTTATCTGCGGTTTAACTAACCCTGTCTCATCGTTGGCATCAAAGCAAACTGCTGCAATATCATTCGGAACATTGAGACCTCGTTCTTGGATTGCTTTAATTGCGCCATATAGCAGAAAATCATTAGCTGCGAATATTGCGGTTGGAAGCTCGTCCTGCTGAAGCCATTCGTTCATAATCTGATAACCGCTCTCTCTGCGGAACTGTCCAACCCCAATCCACTTCTCATGGACGGTTATGCCGTTATCCTCCAGACATTTCTGGAAACCAAGCAAACGCTCCGCCGCTGTTGATTGATTCTGAGGTCCGGTAATGATGGCAAGCTTTTTATGCCCTTGATCTACTAAATGCTTAGCTAGGTCATAACCCGCTTTGACATTGTCTATAGTTACAACATCGAAATTTTCCTGCGTGTTCGGTAGGTTATCAATGAAGACGAAGGGGATACCCGAGCGCTTGTATTGCTCGAACAACTGCGGATTCCCACCTACGGTTGCAATTACAAGCCCCGTAACCTGCTTCTGGAGGAGTAGCTGAACGTACTCTTCTTCCTTCTGAATATCCTCGTCGCTGTTGCATACGATGACGGAATGCTCGTTCTCACTGGCAATTTTCTCAACGCCCTTGATCACGCTGGCGTAGAAGCTGTTCGAGAGATCCGGCACGATAACACCAATCGTATTTGCGCTTTTGCGCTTTAAGCTTCTAGCGACTTCATTTGGATGATAGCCTAGCTCCTTGATGGTTTTTAGAATGAGCTCTCGCGTATCCTTATTCACTCTTCCCGTTCCGTTAATGACTCGGGACACTGTGGAAATAGATATATTGAGATGTTTGGCTATATCCTTAAGTTGCACTGACACTTTTATCCCTCCCACCATTTTGCGAGAACGTTCTCTCAACTTTGTTAAAAAAATATCGGCTACCCGATAAGTGGTTTTCTACTAAATTACCTGTCATTCGACACATTCACAATAATGATTGCGTTTACATTCGTCATTTTACATTAAAAATTTGCTCTCAGCAAGATAAAAATAAAAATTATTTATTCAACCGTCTTCTCACAAACAGGCAGAAGGATGAAAAATGGTTAATTTTGAGCAAACGTTCTCTCACTTAATAATAAAATATAGCTAGTTGTTTGTCAACATATATGACATATAATTTATAAAAAGCGTGTTTTCAGTGTGTGACCCTATAATAAAGTAACATAATCGTGCTGCCGAACCGTCTAGATTCATAACAAAACCTCACAAATCAGTAACTAACCTTACACGAGAAGCCGAGAGGAATAATTTCCGACAGGTACCTATTGATGAGCTCCTTTTCAATTTCAGTCAGAATAGTTGTCGTATACACGTTAAAATGAAGGGTCCCCGTATTCATATCAAGTCTGCTGAAAGTCATCCCTCCACTCGCGAGCATCGTATTAATAACGGCTACAATACCGTACTGATCCAAATCTCTTTGCATGGCTGTTTGTACAATCTTCTCGGGTAGCTCATACACCTGGGGCACGCTATCGGCTTGAATCATCGAATACGCTTTGATTTGAAAGCAAACATAGGAAGGCAAATAACCAGAAACAAACTGCTTCAAGGCAGCGACATCCTGCTCGGGCAGCTGTAAATCATTATTCCAGACGTACAGTGTCGCCTTGTTCTTTCCATTAGTATGGGCCCTCACATATCTCAGCTGAGGATTATATTTCTTAATGAGATATTCAGACAATAATCGCGTTCCCATCGCTATTTCCTCCCGCTATCCGAATAGGGTCCTAGATTAGCTGTGTGACTCCATGTTTGCGCTTACATGATATTGTATTTCCTTGAAGCCAGAAATAGTATGAATTCCCTTAACCCAATGGCGGATCTCAGCATTTCATACTCTCTCCGAACTTTGGTAAAATAGCTTCAAGGAGCTGATCGCACAATGAAGGATGAAATTATAGCCAGATTTAAGACGTATGTTCAAGTGGACACCCAGTCCGATGAGAGCAACAAGACTTGTCCGACTACTGAGGGTCAATTAACGCTTGGGAAAATGTTAGTTGAAGAGCTAAAGCAAATTGGAATGGAGGATGTTACGGTCGATGCCAATGGATACGTCATGGCTACACTGCCTGCTAACACCGATAAGAACATTCCCACAATTGGGTTCCTCGCGCATCTCGATACAGCAACCGACTTCACGGGCAAAGATGTAAAGCCTCAAATCGTAGACAGCTACGACGGCAAGGATATCATCCTTAACGAAGCTCAGAATATCGTGCTGTCGCCACAGGATTTCCCAGAGCTCTCCAGCTACATTGGGCAAACTTTAATTACAACTGATGGAACGACACTACTAGGTGCAGACGACAAAGCAGGCATGACTGAAATCATGACCGCAATGGCTTACTTGATTCAGCATCCTGAAATTAAACACGGCCGCGTCAGAGTCGCTTTCACTCCGGATGAGGAAATCGGGAGAGGGCCTCATCGGTTCGATGTAGCTGCTTTTAATGCTAGCTATGCTTACACAATGGACGGCGGACCGCTTGGCGAGCTGCAATATGAGAGCTTCAACGCTGCTGTTGCTCGGATTACTTGCACAGGAAAGATCGTTCATCCAGGGACGGCCAAGGGTAAAATGGTAAACTCCGCGAAGATCGCGATGGAGATTAATAATCGGCTGCCTGCGGAAGAAGCACCGGAATATACAGAGGGCTATGAGGGCTTCTATCACCTCATCTCGATTCAGGGGGACGTTGAAGAAACCAAGCTTCATTACATCATTCGGGATTTCGATAAGGAACGTTTTGACGGGAGAAAGGCAGAGCTGCAAGAAATCGTGAAGGAATTACAGGAGACATACGGAGAGCAACGGATATTACTTGAAATTAAGGATCAGTACCTCAACATGCGGGAGAAAATAGAGCCCGTTAAAGAAATCGTAGATATCGCCCATCAAGCGATGGTGAACCTAGGCATTGATCCCATCATCCGTCCGATTCGCGGTGGCACCGATGGCTCTCAGCTGAGCTACATGGGATTGCCTACTCCGAATATTTTCACAGGTGGAGAGAACTACCATGGGCGATACGAATACGTCTCAGTAGATACGATGATTAAGGCTACTAACGTGATCATTGAGATTATTAAGCTTTTTGAGCAGAAGTCGGCGGCGGAGTAAAACGGTAAATATCGAGGTCTATGCGACCGCCTAAGCCAATCTCGACGTGCTCATTTTCCAAATAGAGAGCTTGCATATATCGCCCTTCACCTTCTTGAATGGCAATTTCCCCTTTAGCATTAACAACTCTATGCCAAGGCAGGTCATGCTTCGCGCTCAGCGAATGTAGAATTCTAACGACCTGCCTGGCCCCTCTTGGGCTCCCCGCACATTCCGCGATTTGCCCATACGTCATCACACGTCCTTCTGGTATGCTTTTAATAATCTGAACGACTCGTTCTGTAAATGGCTGCATTCGTCTAACCTTCCTCTTCTCGTAGATAGACTTGGTATGCCCATTCTAGCACATTTCCCTGCACTAACCACTAGTCCCCTTTCACATAATAGAATAGCAAAAGCTGCTAACATCAATCGTCAGCAGCCTTTGCATCTTTCATTTATCGCTTACTTCAGCAAGTTCCAGATAGCCTGCGCTGTCTCTGCGCGAGTCACCTTGTCTGAAGGGCTGAAGTAGCCTGCTTTTTTGCCATTCATGAGCCCGGATTGAATCGCTTTGTTAACAGCTTCAGTTGCCCAGCCGGAAACATTGCCGCGATCTTGATAACTGTTTAGTCCGTCGTTATCCGAAGTCAGCTCATGCTTCGCATATTCGGATGCCCGAACGAGTAATGTAGCCATCTGCTCACGGGTGATCTGCGCATTAGGCGTAAACTTATCATCTGCTACACCTTGGATCAACCCTGCGGCATAGGCCGTACGAACCGCTTCAGCATACCATGCATCGGATACGATATCCTTAAATGGGGCCGTTTCCTTCACTGCTTTCAAATTGAACGCACGGACGAGCATCGCCGTAAACTCAGCCCTCGTTGTAAGTCCGTCTGGCTTGAAGCTGTTTCCGTCCACTCCCGAAACCACATACTTAGCCGCAAGTGTTTTGATTGCATGGGATGCCCAATGGGTGATTGGCAAATCCGCGAATTGCTTGTCGTACTCCATGACCGCGTATTTACTGAAATGATGGAGCTCCGTAGAGATGATTCCTTTGGAGGCATCTAGTATTCCTCCGACATACTCCCAGCTGAGGTTTGTTTCATTGTAATAATAAATTCCGATTAGATCTTTATTCTGCGAGGTTTGGTACGAAAGCTCAATGTGAACAGCATCCGTGAAAGAAGCCAATCGCGTCTGTTTGCCTTTATTGTTGACTGCGTAAAGCTCTAATTCATATACGGTTCCCCCAGATTTCAGCGAGGAATCACCAGTAGCTGTCGTTACAGTTGCCGATACGACCTTCACAATGATCGATGTCGCATCCAGCGCTTCCTTCACCGCTTGCTCTTGCAACGCCTTCAGTACGCTGGATGGAATGACTATAGTTGCTTGACCCGCTTGAACAATTAAATCATGATTTTGAAGCCATTCAGCTACGTTCATCGGCAGAGACAGCGATTCCTTGCCTGATTGGAGCGGAATCGTTCCGTTGCCTTCTTTTAGCTGCGATTCAGTTACTTTCTGCATTGTCGGGCTTTCTGGATTTGACGTCACAACACTGCTGCTATTGTTATTATCGTTAGGGCCAGCTTCTGTTGAAGAAGCTGCTATAGCTAGTGTCGGCTGACTAACCGCAGGCGTTCCCGCCAATCCGTGGTTGTCCACTGGAGTCACTTCAAACTTGATATGTTTACCTTGATCCACTGCAATTGGAGAATAAGATGCACTTGTTGCGCCCACTATCGCGGAATAGGCCCCATCCAACGTGCTGCTAATAAGCCAACGGTAAGTCGAAGCCCCTTCCGTATCTCCTTCATCGGGATCACTAAATGTATGCGTTCCTGTTAACGCTGAGCCCACTTGTGCCGCACCTGTGATGCTTGCCGTTGCAGTTGGTGCATGATTTGTACCGCTACCATTGCCGCCCCCAGCCGCAACGACCCGAATAGGAGTCTCTTTTAGTAGAATTTGATCTCCGCTAGACTTATCCGTAACGTTAACTGTAAGGATATAGGTCCCCTGCTCTTCAATCGACAATATTACGTCTCTCGTCAGCAGCTCTGTGCCCGCGGGAACGAGCCATTCGAATGTTCCTCCATCTACATTAGTTGTCGCATCGCCCTTCACCGCATACTGTACTATTAACATACGCTCACCCGACGTAGCGTTTCTCGCCGTCAAGGTTAAAGCCTTGTTATCTGTCGTAGCGAACTCCGACCCCGATACTGCCGCACGAGCAATGACCTTGTCTTCCAATAGAACGACATCGTCCACCCATAAGGTAGTCCCTGCACGAACGATCACCTTCAATGCTGTTGTGCCAGCAGCGAAGTCTCCAAGGTCCTTGAATACGAATTTCTTCCATTCTGTACTCCCGCCAATAGACAACGCCCCGGAGTCTCCGACATAAAGACCGAGCTCAGCTCCGTGTTCATCCAGCTGCATAATTTCAACACTTGCTCCGTTTGGTGCTGTTGCCATATCTTTCGTCCATAACGACAGGACATAGCGCTTCGCTGAATCGATGGATATCGAATCGCTTCCCGTGTAGGCATCGCCACCACTTGGTGTCAGCTTAACGCTAAAATCTCCACCATGCTTAATGCTCGCATCCAGCGTAGTCCTTTGGCTAGTTACCCATGGTCCAAGCTCAAAACCGCCATTGCTTATCAAGCTAACAGGCTCAGGTTTTACTGCACCCCCATAACCGTAAGTAAACGATATTTCGCCAAGCTGAGGTGACCAGGATACTTCGTTGTCATCTCGGAAGAGCACTTTCAAATAATTCGTCCCTAACGGAAGAGTATCATTAGACACATTGATGTTGGTCCAGCCGTTAGGCGTAAGACTCTTCACTTCCTTGATCTCCAGCTTCGTCCATGTGGAGTTATCTGGAGATCCATAAAAATCAACCTTCATCGCACTCGATTGGGAATAAAATTTCGCCAAAAAGCTGTTCATATTGCGTACATGGTAAATTAAATACTCATTCGTGTTGGACATTCGGGCAATCCGGCTTGTGTCTCCATTCGCAATAACTGGATTCGAGGAATCCAGACCGAAATGACTCGATTTCTCAAAAATACCATCCATATTATCAAGGGTATCCTTGTAGATTAAGCTGTTGCCGGATACTACGACATCATCGATCCACGCTTTACCTGTCGTCCCTGCCTTCGTTCGAACGATAAATCTAATTCCCGGAGCAAGTGTAGTCATATCATGGATTGAATACTCTGTCCAAGCTGTTGTTCCGCCAACGGCTATCGTTTGGCTTCCCGTATCAAGCAGTCCAAGATCATTGCCATATTCATCAACCTGCATGATTTCGACTTTGACTCCATGCTCGTCAGAGATCCCCTCCGTTTTCAGCCAAAGCGAGGTCGAATAGCTTTTCCCTATTTGCACATCCACAACAGAACTGGACATGATACTAGCATTACTGCCTGCAATCAATTTAGCGCTTTGTCTACCGCTGTGTTTCACTTCAGCATCTAATTCGGCGCCGGATTGGACAGCCCATAGACCTGTTTCAAAGCCGCTCTTCTCAATCAGGCTCTCCGGTTCCGACTCCTCATGACCGTATTTGATCATTACTTCACCGATTTGCGGTGACCAGCTATTGTCATTTGTCTCACGGATGACAGCCTTCATAAAGTTCGTATTCCGAGGGATATTCTGAGCAACCTTCGTTACAGAAAACCAGCCCCAATCGGTATCTTCTTTATTCCTATCAAGGACGCTCACGTGGGTCCAGGTTACATTATCAGAGGAGGCATAGAAATCAATGTCAGCTTTAGTTGCCGTATAAGCCTTTAACGAAAACTCAGAGATTAATGGCTTGTTATAGACGAAATATTGGTCTGAATTCTCAAATCTCGCAAGACGACTCGTATCTCCGCCAGCTATGTTCGGACTACCTCCCTCCAAACCAAGCAGGGCAGAATTCGCATATAAGCCGCTCATATCATTAAAATAATCAATGTAAGTTTGAATAAACTCGCTATCTAGTAGCACCACATCATCTATCCATACTGTTCCTGTAATATTAGCCTGCACCCGAACAATAACCCTCAGACTTGTCGCAGCAGTTTCAACCGAATCAATCTTGAATTCTGTCCAGTTATGAGTACCTCCCGTTTGGATTAAACCATTGCTTTTGGAATAAATACCGATGTCGCGACCAGCTTCATCTACCTGCATAAGCTCAACCTTCACCCCATCGGGGGAAGATATCCCTTCAGTTTTTAATCGTACAGAAAACGAATGCTTCTTGCCTGCGCCAATGGCTGCCAGTGCACTCTCCACATAGGGTCCCTGTCCCGTAGCTGTCAGCCTCGCACTTTTCTTACCTGTAGCCCTTACCTCTGTATCAATCTCGGCATCTTTATGACTCGGCCAAATACCGGCTTCAAACCCATTGTTGTCCACCAAACTGTCCTTCTCATTTACTTCATACCCGTAGTTAATCGTTACTTTCCCAATCTGAGGTGTCCAGCTATTCAAATTGGTCCCCTTAAGCACGATTTTTAAATAATCTATTCCCTGCGGCACCTTGCTGGAAGACAAGGTAAACCCATACCAACCATATTGCGTGTCTGTACGCTCGCTTTTTTGAACGGTTACCGGTAACCAGCTCTTGTTATCGGAAGAGCCTAGAATTTCAACATCATCGGTTGAATCGGAGTATAATTGGACCTCAAAGCTCCGAATATTAGGCTTGTTGTAAACAATAAATTGATCCGTACCTGCTGTTCTGGCAAGACGCCCCGCATCTCCGCCTGTGTTACCCGGATTAGAGCTATCCAGACCCACAAATTCAGAATGTCCAAATATGAGATTCATATTATCCAATGAGTCAACGAAGGTTTCAAGCGCATACTGATCTGTCAGTAGATCAAGCACTGCTTTCCTAGCTGCCAAGATAGCTTCCGACTCTCGGTTATATTTCGTTCCACTGGAAATGATCGAACCTGCGATCTTCTGAGCAAACTCGCCTTTGCCATCTTTCTCAAGCAATTTAAGTAGCTCATAATCCTGAATGCCCTCTAATTGCACTTCACTTCTCATTGAGCTCATTACATCTAGGTTTTCTTTGTCTGGATAGATTAACCATGCATCTCCAGGACTGCCATAGTCCGACTCATGAAGAACATCGTCTTCTCCTGTTATTTCTATTTCGGATAACTGTAATCGATAATCCGTACACTGATTACCACTGCACCCAAGCTTGGTTGCCTTCACACGCACATATTGCGTCATAATTCCAGGTAGATTATACGTCGTATTAGCACTATTATAGGTAGTCTTCTCTGGCTTTGGAAAATCCACCTCTGTCACTTGAGCGATCCAGCTAGAGGTAGCAGAATCATACGTCTCGATTGTAAAATCGACAGGAAAACCATACCCGAAGTTCCCCTCGTCAATTCTCGGCATTATCGCAACCTTACGGATCTTCTGTTCATTACCGAGATTAATCGTAATATATTCTTCTGCATTCGCGGTTTCATTGGACTTGCTGCTCCAGCCCAAATTTCTTACGTCCGCCGTAACGACACCATCTGTAGCTCTTGAAGGAGCCCAATAATCCCAGCCCGTTTCACTACTAACTTCAACGCTTTTACCGATAGAGATCGGTTCTGGCGACCAGATGTTAAAGCCATAATGGAGATACCCCGTCATTCCATTCTTGAAGGTGTACCAGTGGGGAAGCAATGTTTTCGTTAAATGCATATCGTAAAGCCTGTTTAAGTATTTACCTTGAGGATAATTGCAAATGTACAGCCACAATTCCTTACCTAATCGTTGCATTTCCTTATGAAAGCTCTGATTAAGATCGAATACATCCTGTTTCACTACGAATATATCTAGACCGGCCGCGCTCTGCTCCTGCCTGATGACCTGTGCATCCGTTGTCTTCATGCCATGCGTGGCTCCGTTCGAATCTTGAGCGGTTCCCAAGGTATGGATCTTCTCATACACCCAATTGTTATCGGAGTTGTCCTGATTAGTCTTCGGTTCATCTCCCCCGCTTTGGATGAAGGTATCCAGCCACCCCTTCTCTTGTAAATGCTCTGCGAGTGCAGGCAAGTATTTCGCTAGCCATGCTTCTGCTTTCGGATCGTCAATGGTTACATTATCTTGTGTGATGACGCCGTTCTTGTTCTCCAATATAGACAGCAAATACCGGTCGTCGACGTTCTTACCCAACAATAAACTTACACCGTGCAAATAGTGTCCTGATCCCTTGTCCTTAAACATCTGAACAAACCTGTCAAAATCAGTCCAGTCGAACACAATATTTCCTTCCGTATCAATGCTTGAATCCTTTTGTAAAAAGGCGATCGGACTGAGCCATAACACATTATTCCGATGGTCAGCCATGTAAGCTGCCATTCTATCCATAAGTGTCCACCACTCAGCACTCCACTGAACAATTCCGTACTGATAATCGATTGCAGCTACTCCATGAGGAGCCCATCCGGCTGAGACCAGCCAGTTATCCACCATATATTCCGTATTCCTAAGCTCAGGCACTGAGACATCATGTACCCGCAAGTGAACATCAACTGCATACTGTTCTTGATTGGCATTAATGTGAACCGTTCCATAATAATCACCTGCAGGTGCGTCACTCGGAACGAATACCTTATACCAGAAAGGCTGGGTCGTGTTCGCAGGCAATTCCGCTAGCTGGGAAGTGGGGAGAAGGGGATCAGGATACAGCATGGAGCTTGCATCTGGTGGATATAAAATTTCTCCCGGATCTACTTCCGGAGAATGACGCCGTAGCTTGAGATATTCGATAAGATTAATAGAAACGTTGGAAAGTGTGAAGTTATTTGGCCCGACTAAGCCGGACGGGGTTACTTGAATATCAGACAACAGATGATCAGAGCGGATGACGATCTGTCCGGAGCGATATTCGTTTTTCGCTGCAATAATTTCTAAATTTTGCGAGGCATTCGGGTTAACTAATGTGCTTTGAAACACCTTCGTTAACGAATCACTGGTCCACACTTGAGTCGAGGCGGACGTTGACGTGACGTTCTCTTCTCCGGAAGCGGCATAAACCCCATTAATGGATGCGCTTCCAAAAGATGATAATAACAAGACGAATACGAGAATGCTGCATAGGCTTTTTTGCATTCATAACCCTCCATTTGTTGATTATTTACGGTTGCGCAATAATCGTAACAGGTTGCAGGAGGGTTATCATTCCCTAAACTTTTGATTAAGTATGATATCTTTTGAATTAATAACTTATTAAAACCCTGTCATAGTGCTATAGGATCAGTAACAGGATATCTGATCTTGACCACGACTCCATCGTTCACATTGTTGACTTCAACGCCATAAGCTTCTCCAAACTCTAGAGCCATCCTTTTACTCGTATTCACAATTCCGATCCCTGTCGAGCTACCAGCCAAATTTTCATTAACATTCTGAAACATCCGCTTTGGATTATGCTTAATTTGTTTTTTAATTAAGGCTAGACGGTCAGGCGGAATTCCGCCCCCATTGTCGGATACGATTACGGTCAGTGTATTCTGATCATCTATTGCAGCTGATATTTGTATATGAAGAAAATCCTTATTCCTAGCGTGTACTAGAATGTTTTCCACGAACGGCTGGATAGACATCTTCATAATTTGCAAATGTAAGAGCTCTTTGGGGATAGCAATCTCGGATTGGATATGCGGAAATCTTTCACGGAACAAACCGAGATAATCCTCAAGATAGCTCATCTCCTTATCCAGCGCTACCCATTTTTCATTATTATAGATCGTATATCTTAGCGTGTTCCCTAGCTTATTCAGCATCTCGCTGCATTGATAATCATTGTTCAGCACTGCCGTCATACTAATCATTTCAAGTGAGTTGTATAGAAAATGAGGATTCATTTGCCCTTGCAGCGCGGATAATGCCGCCTCTTTTTCTCTTATTTCCATTTCATAATTATCTCGAATTGTGATTTTCAGATTGTGCACCATTTTATTAAAGGAGTTACACATGAGTCCAATTTCATCTGTCGCATTGGTATCTATTTTGACATCCAGATTTCCTTTGTCCACTTCCCGGAAGGATAGAATAAGTCGTTTAACTGGACTTGTAATATATCGAGAAAACACAAAAGCCCCCACCACGAACAGAAGCAAAAACCCACCAAAAAGCATGTACACATCATTTCTGATTTTGATGACATTGCTGGCCACTTCCTTGTAGGGAAAAACATTAAGAACCTTCCAATTTTTGTTGGAAGATTCACTACTAACCGCAATATATTTCTGTTTATCTAGCTTAAATGAGGTTATACCGTCTTTCATATTAGCCTCATTTGCGTTAACTTCCTTAAGCATTTCATGGGCTTGTTGATCAACCTTCTGAGGGATTGGGTAGATCATTTCTCCAGAATAATTGGTTAACATCGTTTGACTACCACTTGTATATCGAACCATATCCAAGCTTTTTTCAAATGCTTTAACATTAAGGTCGATACATATAACACCCCAGGTACGATGGTCGTAATCTCGAATGACACTAATAAGTGATATAACATGTGGCACCGTGTTACTGCGTTGTATCAATATTTCTTGTTCATGGGTAGGAAGTATGATTTGATCTTCCTTTGACAATCTTAATTGCTCTTTCCATTGATCTAAATAAAACGCGTAATCAGACTTTAAGGCGCCTAGCTTTTGCTGATGAAATATGGTGTTATTGTTAGTTGCAATATATATACCTTCTACATTTGAATTAGACTTAAATATATCGATCATATACTCATCAAGTCTAAGCTGGTCGAAAATATCAGGGTAGGCTCCACGAACAGAATCGCTATAGGTTTTTAGAATAGATAGCAAGTTATCATTATATTTAAGATAATTCACGGCAGACTTCGCCTCTGACATAATGAAATCCATATTCACTAGTATTTGATTACTCGTTTGCTGGCTGTCTTCAATCACTGTTTTTTCCATCAGCTTCAGATAGTGATTAGAGAAAAAAGTGGCAGACACTACAACGGGTATAAATACTAATAGTACATAAGACATGATGATCTTAACCCGGATGGAAAGCGCCCTTATGTACCTGATAGCTATCTATCCCCTCTACTATTTTTCTAGCCTTTAATAGAACCAGCCGTCATACCATTTACTATATATTTTTGGGCCGCAACATAGAAGAGGAGTACCGGAGTAACCGAGATCAATACCCCTGCCATCAGTACGCTCCAATTAGCCGAAAACATCCCTTTAAAGCTCATAATGCCAACAGTAATTGTTTTTTTCTCATAGGTTGTAATAAATAGATTCGGGATAAAAAAATCATTCCAGATGGCAACGCCCTGTAGAATCGCCAAGGTCGCAATAGCAGGCATAACAAGCGGCGTAAGTAAGAGATAGAGCCGAAATTTAGAGGCTCCGTCAACAATAGCAGCTTCATCTATTTCTTTTGGAATGGTTCTCATGAATCCTACAATAAGAAAGATTCCAAAGGGGATGGCAGAATTAATATAAAGCAAATCCAGTCCAAGATGAGTGTCGAACAACCCTATTCCCTTAATGATTTTAATTAAAGGAATCATACTTAGCTGGAAGGGTAAAAAGATACCCATAAAAAACAAAAGATACAGTCCTCTTTTTCCGGCGAACTGCATCCTAGACAGCGAAAAGCTTGCCAGCGTAACAATGAGCAGAATAAAAATAAGACTTACCGCTGTAATCATAAGGCTATTGGAGAACATCAGATGTAGCTTTGCTTTTGTCCAGACAAGTGAGTAATTCTCAAAGTGAAAGGACGTTAGCATCCCCCCAACCGAGTCTAGATAAAGCTCCTGCTGCGTCTTTAATGACGTAACCACGATTAAATAAAAAGGGTAAATGACGATAAGACTAGCAAAACCTAGAATGAAATAGATAACAATGTTGTTCGTATTCTTCCTTAACTTCTCCATCACTAGCTAATCTCCTTCTGCTCAGTCGATTTCAATTGGATAAAAGCTATCACAAGAAGAATTAAAAATAATACGATCGAAACCGCGGAACCGTAACCCATTCTATTCGATCGGAACGCCTCTGCAAACAGCCTCGTCATGATGACCTCCGTCGAATATCCCGGTCCCCCTCCTGTAAGAATGTATACCATGTCAAAAGTGCGCAGCGTCCCATTCGTTGTAAGAATGGTAACTAAGCCTAAGGTCGGAAGCAGCATCGGCAATGTGACTCTTGTAAAGGTTTGCCTCTGATTGGCTCCATCTACTGTACATGCTTCATAGAGATCTCGGGGAATGGTCTGCAAGGCCGCTAAAAAAATGACCATATTGAAGCCAAAGGATTTCCATATATCCACAGATATAATGGTCAGCAAGGCTGAGTTGGGATCACCAAGCCAGTTGTGCGAAAATTGCTCTAGCCCTAAAGAAATTAATATTTTATTGATATCCCCAACCTGCGGATCCAATAAATACCCCCACACGAAGCTTACCGCTGCGGAGCTAATGATAACCGGAGCAAAGAAAACAGACCGAAAAAAACGTTTTCCTCTGATTTTCGAGTTTAGTAATATCGCAAATAGCAGTGCTATTCCATTGCCGACAATGATTTGTAAAGCAAGCCAAATAATATTGTTATTGATAGCTTGCAGCATACTGCTGTCTTGGGTGAATAAATATTTATAATTACTCCAACCTACAAACTTAGTCATAGATGCCGGAAGGATACCATCGTAATTCGTAAAGCTATAATAGAAAGTCATTAGCGATGGATAAATCGTGAGCAAGAGATAGACGATGAGCGCCGGAAGAATAAATAGATAGGGTCCGGTTTTCTTCAGCATGACAATTCCACCTTAGTGTAAAAATAAGTAGGGAAGGGGGTATCCCTCCCTACTTATTTCATTATTTCAATTCAATTGCTCTTTTATTTGCTTTATCCATGGCTTCAACAATATAGCTTGCAGGAAGATTCTTGGCATATGCCTCTTGCATCGACTTAAACATCGTATCCTGTACGCCTGCATTCCATGAGTCCGCATCAGCTCCGTACAGCTTTCTGTTCAGAAGTGAGCCCAATATGTCATTAGCAATCGGATCGATATTGGATACATCAATTCCTTCGTATACCGGCAGCCATTTAATCTCATTTACGAACTCACTGTAGTTTTCTTGTTTAAACAACCAATCGATGTATTTTTTTGCTGCTTCTCTGTTCTTTCCACCAGTGGCGTACAAGCCCATGTCGACTCCGCCCCAGCCAATCTTCATATCTTCCGGGTTGTCTGAAGTAGGGAACTCCATGAAACCAATCTCGAACTGTGGATTAATCTCTCTTATTTCATTCGCGAAGAAGATAGCGCCTGGATACATAGCTGCTTTTCCTTGTGCGAATTCTGCTTTGGATTGGTCGTAGTTCAAGCCAAGCGCATCCTTGCTGAAATACCCTTTATCCTTGAACAGCAGAAATTTTTCGAAAGCTTCGTTTAATTTTGTATCCGCAAATTTGATCTCACCAGCTGCAATTTTCTTATAAGCTGTAGGATCCTTATCCTGAATCGACGCTTTAGTTAGCTGAAAGAAGAAGAACTGAGTTAACCATGCTTCCTTAACAGATATTCCGAACGGCGTGTATCCTGCATTCTTCAGAGCTTCAGATACGGCCAATAGTTCAGACCATGTCTTAGGAATTTCCAATTTCAATTTCGCGAAAATATCCTTGTTATAAATAATTCCACTGCCATCAATGGAAGCAGGTATGCCATAAACATTGCCGTCATATTTCATCTGGTCAAAGCTTATATTGTCTAGCTTCTTAGTAATCTCCAGATCGTTAAGAGGCGCAACATAGCCCGCTTTCACGAATGATTCCAAATCGTTAGTGTACACGGAGAAAATATCCGGTCCTTCTCCCGAAGCCAATCTAGCCTTGTAAATTTGGCTGTATTGATTGGAATCCATCGGCTCATTAATAACGGTAATGTTCGGGAATTCCTTATGGAACTTCTCGTTCATTGCGTCCCATGCCTTCTGGTTAGCTCCAGAGCCCTGCCAAGTCATCATCGTCAACGTAATTGGCTTCTCTGTTTCTTCCTTGGAAGGTGAACTGTTAGATGCAGTGGCTTCACTTGAACCTGTAGACGGTGAAGCTTTCTCCGAGTTATTGCTTGAGCAAGCAGTCATAAGAGTTAAAACCATTGCCATAATCAAAATTAAACTTTTCTTCAATTAAAACCCTCCTCTATTTAATCTGTTCTCGCCTCTTAATTATGTGGGAATGGTAAAGCGCTGTCATTGCACCATTC
This sequence comes from Cohnella abietis, assembly GCF_004295585.1. Taxonomy (NCBI): domain Bacteria; kingdom Bacillati; phylum Bacillota; class Bacilli; order Caryophanales; family Paenibacillaceae; genus Cohnella; species Cohnella abietis. The sequence continues at coordinate 6,490,155 of NZ_AP019400.1, forward strand.
TTTAGAAATGGTTTGTGTTTTCTAGCAAAGGCGTTTCCGCCTTATTGTCTTTTAGTAAGGAAATATGGCTCTCATATTGGCCTCTTAATCTCTCCAGCTTAGACAGACTCTCTGTAAGCCCAGCCATTCGATTTCTTTTGATCCACAGCAATTTGTGAGTATGAATAAGCTCTGATAGCTGCCCCTTGGCCTGTTCAAGCTCAACAATAAGCTTCTTACTTGATGATTGACAAGCCTTTAGCAAGAGCTTGACTCTCCCCAGCTTAATCGCATGACGGAGAAATAGTAGCGCATGCCCGAACTCTTCTGCTATCAGCTCAGAATCACTACAAGTCATTCGACTCCGATTCAAACCATTACGCTCCAGCTTATCGATATACTGCTCAATCTCGCGGAAATTGTTCTCGCTCATGCTATATAGAGCATCCATATCTAGCAGATCGGCGTACAGTATTTTTAAGAGCAACGTATTATTATGGACAAGCTCGCTTTCAAGCAAATAATAGTCTCCCAAATTCAAGACAAAATCGCCCATTTTCTTATTCTCATCCTTGAAAATAAAGCGATCCAAATAACCCGCAACGTCCGCTTCCTTATTTTCCACCGGACCCCAGCTGACTGCTGCTCCATAAACAAGTCCTGGGTAGCATACGGGAAGGTTCTGCCAATGCCCGTTATCTCCGAATTCGCTAATCAGTAGACCTACTGATCCATATTCCAAACCATATTCAGCTGCCTTCAGCAGATTGGTCTTCATATTTGAGGTGCGACCCGCGATGGAATTCCACCCGCTACAGCCTGGCATCATAATAAAAGGAATATTAGCTTTACCGAACAGCTCGCACTCCTTCTCAAACGGATGATCCCTTTCATATCCCCATTCTAAGATGACAATATCTTTAGGTAACAGTGGAATGAAGCTCTCATATTTAAGAATGATATCATTGGCCAGCATCATCGTCTTGCCTCTAGCCTTCAGTAATTCATACATTTTCAGCACATAGTCTAAATAGACCTGTCCTACTCCAACCTTATCGCAATGCTCTTTACTCTTCCCAAGGCCCAACTCGAAGGTTTCATCGCAGCATGCATTAAAATAAACAGATGAAAAATGCGGTGCAAGCTCGTCTATTAGCTTTGTGAAAAATGAGGTTGTCCCTTCGTCTAATGGATTAAACGTATTCGGCTTTTGGTATCCCCATGGCGCTGTAAACCCATCAGGACATTCCGCCAGATGATTAAATGCTTCCTTCGTCAACCAGCCTTCCTGATGTCCGAACGTATTTAGCATCGGGGCCAGCTCTATACATCTATCCTCGCAATACATATCCAGCTTCATTATTTCTTCAGCTGTTAAAGTCGAAGTGTCACGTGAATGCTCCACGAACGACGGCCATGAAAAGGTAACTCCTTCAAAATAGAGCTGCAAATGATTGAGCTTTAACTCTGCCATCATATCCACAAAATGATATAGAGTTGTGAGAGTTGGCATTTTATTTCTGCTTACGTCCAGCATAAAGCCTCGGATCGGAAAACTGGGTTCATCATGAATTGTTAGACACGGAATCTCTTTACTCTGCTGGATGATTTGCTTTAATGTACTGACAGCATAGAAGGCCCCTGCCTTACTGCCGTATTCGATTCGTATACCTGTCGGGGTAATCGTTAGCTTATATTCTTCTTTCGCTAAGCCGTTGTCTCGCTCGAACCTTATTTTTTTAATAAACTCCGTTGGAAAATGTGGATTAATAACATGAACGCTTAAATGAAAATTCGTGGACTTGAATATACACTGCTGGAGATTTTGGGCGATATCAAATAGCTCCACCTTATCCTCCTGCTCAATGACGATATAATCGCCTGAGCTTAGTTTACAGCTTCCCTTGGTCTCCATACATGATTTAGGCTGTGGAAGCAAAAAAACACTCATGTGATCCCTCCATTGCAGTTGTTTGTACCATCGTAATCTCATTTTCAGCCTTCTTCATTACCCCATTCTTTGGATTTCGTTTGAGATTCTCAGCTATTTTTTTAGATTTCTTCCGCTTTCTTTAGGTATGATCAGAACATAGCGCTATCCTTTGTGAAATCTGATATAATTCGGTTCATTGAAGGAGGCAGACGAATATGGATATTCTTGTGGTTGAAGATGAAAAATTAATCAGAGATGGAATTATCAGCATAATCACAAGCAAAATCAATTTCGTAACGAATATTTTTTCTGCCGATAGCGGCTTAGCTGGTATAGATATTGCAAATCATAAACGCCCTCACTTAATCATTACCGATATCAGGATGCCAGATATGACGGGGCTTGAGATGGCTCGATTAATTCAGGAAATGTCT